>JBLHHE010000161.1:0-5776 GCA_047616465.1 Alphaproteobacteria bacterium | reverse complement strand
ACGGCGTTGTGATGTAAAATTCGGTTAATTGGCGCGTTAGTGCCGACACGTTTAGGGGAGCGAGAGTGCGATGAACGAGAAATTGGAAAAATTTGCCGCCGAGTGCCACAGCATCCTCAAAGCGGATCCGGGCCCCAATGGTCTTGAGGCGGTTCGCGGAAAGCTGGAGCCGCTCCTGGTCGATGACGATATTATCGCCACCTATCTCGGGCCGGACAATGATGCGGCGCGGCAGATCTTGTACGAAGATGCAGAGCTGGGCTTTTGCATCCTGGCGCATGTTTATAAAGGCTCAAACGAAGCGCCGCCGCACGACCATGGTCCGTGTTGGGCGATCTACGGTCAGGCAACGGGCGCAACCGAGATGACCGTCTACGACAAGGTCGGCGAACCCTCTGGTGATGAACCCGGCAAGGCGGCGCCGCGCGAGACCTATCTGCTCGAGCCCGGCATGGCGGTGGCCTACAATATTGGCGATCTGCACTCGCCCAAGCGTGATGGTGAAACCCGGCTGATCCGTATGGAGGGACGTAACCTCGATGGGGTCAAACGCGACAAATATCAGCGGGCTTAAGGCCCGGTTTTTCGGCGTTTAGCGGGTCTCGGCGGGGCGTTCAAATTCCTTGTCGAGATGCCCGCGCCCGGTTTGCTCACCGCGCTCGAACATCCAGACATAGCCGCCCTTCGGATTGGTGAGAATTTCCCACCAATTGTCGTCCGGGTCGCAGATGAAGAAGCAGTAGGTGCCGTGCTGGTCGAGCGGCCTTGTGACCTTCTTGATGCCCCACTTCTCCTGCTGCGCGACGGCCTTGGCGTGGGCAGCATCCACATCGGCCTTGGTCAAAACATCGAGCCCGTTGTGATTGAGCATCGGCATCGGCTCTTTTTGCTTCACCTCGACAATCGCCATGGTGTTATTGCCGCCGAGGCGCGCCAATAGCGAAATCGGGCTAGTGCGGATGACCTCAAGGCCAAGAAACTCTTCGTAAAACTTGCGGCTCTTTTCCGTATCGGTCGATTCGAGCGTGCCGTGGGACAGAAAGTTTAGGTTGAGCGCGCCTGTGGTTGGGTTGGTTTGGGTATCTGACATCCTGGTATCTCCTCTTCTGTTCTGGCGTTAGGTCGGAATTATCGGCAGCAAAAGCCGCGACGCGTGAACGCGGTCATGGAAAAGCGTGTCACGGCCATGTTTGTGGGGCATGTATTGATGGGTGAACACCGCGTCGGTCAGTGGCGAGTCACCATTGGCAATTTCCAACCGGATGCGGTGGCCCGCCTTGAACATATGCGCGGTGGGGTGGACTTCGATATCGAACCGGTAGACCTCGCCGGCTGTTATGGGTTGCGGGGTTTCATGGCTATAGAAGGGGCGGTACGCGGTGCTGCGCGCCTCGTCTTTGTCGCGGTAGGCGGAATTGAGCCAGCCCTTGGTCACCGGGGCGAATGCCGGTTGACGGCCCTGCGCGCGTTCTTCTTCCGATTGCGGCAATTGATCCGACAATTTCACGATAAATTCGGTTTCCGGCTGGTCTGAGGCGGCGAACAGTTCCAACACGATAGGCCCGGAGACCTCGGTGTCTTGATCCAGCGGGGCGCTGGTAAAGGTGAGGACTCGCGCCGCCGGGTCGGGGCCGTACGAACCCATGGCGACAACGCCGAGACCCCATTGGGGATCGGGATAATCGTAGGACGTGGTGTCGTCTTCCGCGCTGGGTGTCGTTGTCGTCAGGTTGCCATCGTTCAGCGAAGTTACGCTGCCTGATTGTTCGCCGGATAGGTAGTAGGAAACATATTTAGCGCGGGCTAGCGGCCAATCGGCCTCGTCGCGATATTCGTTGAGGCCGCGCACAAATATCGTCACCGGCGGCTCGTCCATCACCCCATTGTCGACGCCCTTGAGGTGGTGATCGTAGAATGGCTTAAAGAAGCGTTCGTGGAACTCCGGCTTGTCGAACATGTGGACAGCTTCGTTGATGTTAGCCGCGCCGGTCACCACCAGCTTCTTCGGCGATTGCAGTTCTTCATAAGCGATCAGATTGCCGCGCAGATGCAGACCAACCTTGCCCCATGCACCGACGCTTAAGACCGGCACCTTAATCTTCGACAGATGCGGATGCGCGGCGCGTTCGGCCCACCAATCATCATAGGTTTGATGGCGCATCATCTCCATCGCCATGTCGGGCTCCATTGCCCGGCCGCTCTCATCGCCGGCGGCGCGGAAGATATTGTTGGCCCGCACCAGATTGTACCACCAGACGAAAAACTCGCTGAAGACCCCGCCGTTGTAAGCGGAGTCCCGATACATATCGATCATGCCGTCATAGGGCGCCAGACAGGTCAGGTGCGGCGGATTCGAGATGCCCATGAACCATTGGGCCATGGCATAGTAGGATTGGCCGATGCCGCCGACCTTACCGGTCGACCAGGGCTGCTCAGCGATCCATTCGATGAGATCGTAATAATCCTGCTGCTCGGTGTGATCGAAGAAGCCGTAAGTGCCCTCCGATTTACCGCTGCCGCGCACATCGGCATGCACATAGGTGTAGCCATGGTCGATGTACCATTCGACCGGCCCGGTCTCGCGCCATTGAAAGAGATTGTGAACCGGAATGTCGTCGGTATCGTACCGGTAAGGTGATATGGCGAAAAGTGTGGGGTAGGCGCCGTCATCGTCGGGCTGATAGAGGCGCAACGCAATATTTACGCCGTCGCGCATGGGTACCATCACATCGCTGGTTACGCGCATGAAATACTCCCCCCAAATTTTTCTACCGGCTGCTTAACGCAGCGCCTTTGTCCGGGCATAGTAGAGCAAATAAGCCCGCAAGGGCGCAATATTTCAAAGCGCGGGTTTTATCAGGGAAGGCGAATGTTATGAAACTGGCCACTATCGAACGGGGCGAAAACCACGCCCATGTCGCTGTCGTCGTTGGCGACAATGAGTTGCTCGATCTTATGGCGCTGCGCGGCGTCGCCGATGAGGCGAAGGCGGTGCCGGCGGAGATGCGCGATCTGCTCGGCGGTGGCGACGACGCGCTGGCCGCGGTTCAGAGTTGCATCGACCGCGTCGCGGCGATGAGCGATGGCGAGCGCGACGGCTTGCGTCAGTCCAATATCTTGCAAGTCTGGGACGAGGTTTCGTTCCTGCCGCCGGTACACAACCCGACGATTATCCTGTCGGTCGGCATGAACTATCATGCCCATTTGAAGGAAATGCAAAACTCGCCGGCGCTGCCCTATCCGCCAGCCTTCCTGATGACCCACCCGGCACTCAACGGCCATGGCAAACCAATCATTGCGCCGCCGCAATGCCCTGACATGATCGACTATGAAGGCGAGCTTTGTTTCGTGTTTGGCAAAGGCTGTCACAATGTGTCGGAAGCCGACGCGATGGATTATGTCGCCGGTTACACCATCGCCAACGACGTCTCGGCACGGGATTGGGTCGGCCCGGTGTTCTCTGCAGAGAAACCATTCGACGTTATTAGCGCCTGGGACCGCAATTTGCTGGGTAAGCAACTGCCCACTTTCTGCCCCTGCGGGCCGGTCATCACCACCAAGGACGAGATCGCCGATCCGCACAATCTGCAGATGACGACCACCCTGAACGGCAATGTCATGCAGTCGTCCAAGACCGACGATTTGATCTTCAACCTGCCACAGATGATCAGCTATTTCTCCAAATGGTACCGCTTCAGCCCGGGCGACATTGTCACCACCGGCTCGCCTCCCGGGGTCGGCGCTGGCCGCAAACCGCCGATCTATATGAAGCCGGGCGATGTGGTCGAAGTGGAAATCGAAGGCATCGGCACGCTCAGCAATCCCATCGCGGCGGCCTGACCGGAGGATAGCACTATGCTTTTTGCCATTGCTCGAAGAGATAAGCCCGGCATGGGCGACGCTCGGGCAGAACTGTTGGCGGCCCACGCCGAATATCAGAAGGCCTTCATGGGCCTGATCGTTTTTGGGGGTGGGCTGATGGCTGACGGCACCGATCTCGACAATTTCGTCTATTCCGAAACGGGTATTCGCGATGTCGTCGGCAATGTGCTGATCGTCGATGTGCCCGACCGGGCCGTCGCAGAGGCCCTGCATAACGACGACCCCTATACCAAGGGTGGGGTGTTCGACACGGTCATCATCGAACCCTTCTTGCAGCGGGTGCCTCTCCCGAAATAGACTGAACACTGGGCTTTTCGGACTGTTTGGCCTCCTGAATCCGCGTCCAATATTTAATAATGAACAGTGTTCATTTCATGCCTATATTGAGCATCGTTCAGTGTTAGTGTGGCTTTGGGGCAATAGCCAGCCGCGGGACAGAGGTGATGAGTGATGGACACTTATTCGATAATTATAATCATTTTCTTATTGGTCTTGGTCGTGGGGCCGTTCACTCTTTCGATCATCGCCATGTCACGGACGGCGGCCATAAAGCAGCTGATCTTACCGTCTCAAACCTCGTTGAATGATCTGGCGCGGCAGATAGCGGTGCTGCGTGATGAAGTCAGGCTTATCCAGGCCCAAGCGAGATCGGCTGACGCCGCCGAGCCTGAGGGTTTGGGCGACGCGTCGCCGGCTGATGAGGTTGTGGCAGAACCTCCGACGTCGGCGGCGCCCCCTCCCTATGCACGGCCGGGAAGCCGCACACCCGAGACGGAGCCGGCCCGCGCGGCGGCGCAGCAGTCTGCGGCGCCGGTATCTACGGCGCCGGCTTCAGCGTTGGCGGATACCCCGGCTGTCGAAAAGCAGAGTTTCGAAGAGCTGCTGGCCTCGCGTTGGCTGGTCTGGCTTGGCGCGGTCGTCATCGCATTGGGTAGCGTCTTTCTCGTCAAATTCTCCATCGATCAGGGCTATCTCGGACCTGCGGTGCGGGACTCGTTGACGTTCTTGTTGGGCGTCGCTCTGATCGCCGGCGGCGAATGGCTGCGGCGCAAACCGTTGCAACTCATGATCGCGGCAATCCGGCCCAATTATGTTCCCCTGGCCTTGACCGCGTCGGGTCTGTTCGCGGCGTTCGCCAGTGTTTACGCCGCCCACGTGTTCCACGGACTTCTGGCGCCATTTCCGGCTTTCGTCGGGCTGGCGATCGTCGCGTTTGGCGCGGTCGGGCTGTCATTGCTGCAAGGCAAGTTCGTCGCCCTGCTGGGGCTGTTGGGGGCGGCTTCCACGCCGTTGCTTATCGCCACGCCAGATCCTTCGCTGTGGGCGCTTTTGGCCTATCTCCTGGTCATCCAGGCGGCGTGCTTAATGTTGGTTTACTATCAGGGTTGGTGGTCGCTTGGTTTCGGCGCACTGACAAGTACGATTGCCTGGCCGGTGATAATTGGGACACGGCTTGGACTTTTTTTGAACGACGCCGAGGTCATCCCCCTGGGGATCTATCTATTGGTGAGCGCCGGCGCTTTCTTCATGCTGCGCCATCGGATGCGGGGCTCAGAGTTCTCCCTAAGTGGGCACAAATGGTTCGAAAAGCTTCAAAAAAGACCAAGCGATGGCCTCGCCTGGGCGGCGGGACTGCTGGTCGCTGTATTTATCTTTATTGTGGTGCAGGCTGCGGAATTCAGTCCTGTTGCGCTAATTTTGCTAGCCGTGTTTTCCGCGCTGTATCTGGTCGTGGCCCGGTTCACACCCATACTCGAAGGCCTCTCCATTGTCGCGGCAATCGTGATTGTCTCGTTGATGGTGACCTGGCCGGATTTATATTTCGCCAATGAACAGGGCGCGTATCTTGAGGTGTTCATTCTCTTCGGCGCTCTGTTCGGCACCGCCGGGTTCG
>JBLHHE010000160.1:0-5836 GCA_047616465.1 Alphaproteobacteria bacterium | reverse complement strand
ACACCAAGGAACCTCCGGACTTGGCCGGGGAACTAGGTGCTGTTTATATCGACGGCGCCGACACAATCGCCGGCGACCCCAAGCGCGAGCGTGCGGCGTTGCACGTCTACAATTTGATTGCCGAGCAAGGCGGGCATATTCTGTTCAGCGCCCGCATGCCGCCAGGTCGGTGGGCGATTGCGCTCGCCGATTTGCGCTCGCGGTTAAATGCCCTGCCGGCGGTGACGATTGCGCCGCCCGACGATGCGGTGCTCGGGGCGGTATTGTTAAAATTATTTACCGACCGCCAACTGCAGGTGAGCGCCGAAGTCATTCAGTTCGCGGTTACACGTATGGAGCGTTCGTTTGAAGCCGCCGAGCGGCTGGTTGCGGCCGTCGACACAGCGGCACTCGCCTCCCGGCGGGGGGTGACGGTGCCTTTGCTGCGTGAGGTATTCGGGCATGTTGGTGGCGCTGGCTAAGCGCACGGGCATTCATAATTCTGTAATAAAAATGTCGTGGTTTGCGGATATCGTGCCGATGCGTCTATGCTTTGGCATCGTATAAGTGATGGCGTACTGCAGAGTCTCGGCGAAGATCGCCGCGGCGGAGAAGAGATTTAAGTGACCGTAAGCGACATATCAGAGGTTCCACAATTCGATACGGCGGCAGTCGATGCCGCGTCGCCGGAGCGCTTTGTCAATCGCGAGCTGTCCTGGCTGGCGTTTAACGAGCGGGTTTTGGAAGAGGCCGACAATCACGCGCACCCGCTGCTCGAACGTCTGCGGTTCCTGTCCATATCGGCTTCGAACCTCGATGAATTCTACATGGTCCGTGTCGCCGGCTTGAAAGGCCAGGTAGCGGCAGGTGTAAAGTCGCCGAGCCAAGATGGCATGACGCCGAGCCAGCAACTCGACGCCATCTACGAACGCGCCAGCATGCTCACCGATGAGCAGCAGCGCATCTGGCGCAAATTGCGCGGTGAGCTTCGCGCGAGCAACGTCGCCGTGATTGAGCCCGACGAACTCAACGCATCGGAGAGCCGTTGGCTCGACACGCATTTCATGACCGAGATCTTCCCGGTGCTGACGCCGCTTGCCGTCGATCCCGCGCATCCGTTCCCCTTCATACCCAATTTTGGTTTGGCGCTGGCGCTCCAGCTTGTACGACCCGCCGATAACCGGACTCTTGTCGGGTTGCTGCCGTTACCGGCGCAGATCAACAGGTTCATTGGCCTGCCCGGCGGCCAGGGCCGGTTCATTCTGCTGGAAAAATTAGTAACCATGTATCTCGACAAGCTGTTCCCCGGCTTCGAGATGCGAAGCGCCGGTGCATTTCGGGTTATTCGAGACAGCGACATCGAAATCCTCGAAGAAGCCGAAGACTTGGTCCGGGTGTTTGAGACGGCCTTGAAACGCCGCCGGCGGGGCAACGTCATTCAATTAACGATGGAAGCGTCGATGCCGGCTGATCTGCAGGCATTTGTGACCAGCCATATTGGTGTCGATAGCAGCGATATCTTTATTTTCGATGGCATCCTCGGCCTCGACCGGACGCTCGAGCTTATCGTCGAGGACCGTGCTGATCTGCTTTTCAAACCGTTCGATATTCGCTTCCCGGAGCGCATTCGCGACTTCGCCGGCGACTGTTTTGCCGCTATCCGTTCCAAAGATATCGTTGTCCATCACCCGTTCGAATCGTTCGATGTGGTAGTGCAGTTCCTGCGGCAGGCAGCCCGCGACCCTCAGGTTGTGGCGATAAAACAGACCCTATATCGAACATCGGAAGATTCGCCCGTGGTGCGGGCGTTGATCGAGGCGGCTGAAGCGGGCAAGTCAGTCACCGCGCTGGTCGAGTTGAAGGCGCGTTTCGACGAGGAAGCGAACATTCGCTGGGCGCGTGAGCTCGAGCGGGCCGGGGTGCAGGTGGTCTATGGATTCATCGACCTTAAGACCCATGCCAAGATCAGTTTAGCGGTTCGCCGTGAAGGCGCCGACCTTAAAACATACGCTCATTTCGGGACCGGCAACTATCACCCGGTCACCGCGCGCATCTATACCGATTTGAGCTATTTCACCAACGATCCCACGCTTTGCCAGGATGCGGGACGGATATTCAACTACATGACCGGCTATGCGCGCCCAGAATCCCTCGGCAAGATTGCCGTCGCCCCGATTAGCCTGCGCCAGTCCCTGATGGCTTTGATCAGTGACGAGATTGGACACGCCAATGCCGGCCGGCCGGCTCAGATTTGGGCGAAGCTCAACAATCTGGTCGATGGCGATATTATCGATGCTCTCTACGGGGCGTCCCAAGCTGGAGTGCAAATTCGGCTATTCGTTCGCGGCATATGCTGTTTGCGGCCGGGTATCCCAGGATTGAGCGAAAACATCGAAGTAAAGAGCATGATCGGCCGTTTCCTCGAACATTCGCGTATTGTGGTGTTCGGCGCCGGTCATGAATTACCGTCGCTGCAGGCCAAAGTGTTCATCACGTCTGCCGATTGGATGCCGCGAAATCTCGACCGCCGGGTTGAGATTATGGTGCCGATTGAAAACGAAACCGTGCAACAGCAAATACTCGATCAGATCATAGTTGCGAATCTGATGGACGTTGCGCAAAGCTGGAATATGGGCCCAGATGGCCGTTACAGGCGGGCCGCCACTGGTGACGAGGCAGAGCCATTCAGCGCGCACAACTATTTTATGACCAATCCCAGCCTATCGGGGCGGGGCAGTGCGCTCAAAGACCCGGGCAGCGCGCCGCGTCTTTTGGTTCACAACCACGATTGATTGCGGTTGGCCGCCAGATCGATGGCGGCCGCTATTAAACGGTCTCGGCGGCAGCCCACCGGTGTGCTCGACATCGGATCCAACTCGATCCGGTTGGTCGTTTTTCAAAGCCGGTCTCGCGCGCCGATTCCGGTTTTCAACGAGCGGATCATTTGTGGCATTGGCCGAAATCTTGACAGCACCGGCCATCTCGATGCCGAGGGTGTCGAGCGCGGGCTGGCGAGTTTGCGGCGCTATGCGGCGTTGACCCGTGCGATGGAGGTTGAAGATCTCGATATCGTGGCAACGGCGGCCACACGGGAAGCGGCCGATGGCGCTGAATTTTTGGCCCAGGTGGAGCAGATATTCGACCGGCCGGTCGGCCAGCTAAACGGCGATGAGGAAGCGCGCCTGGGGGCCAGCGGTGTGGTCTGTGGAATGCCCGACGCCGACGGTATTGGCGGCGATCTTGGCGGCGGCAGTCTCGAACTTGCGACCCTCGATGGCGGTGTGTTCGGCACGGGCCACTCTTTGCCACTCGGTCATTTGCGTTTGCTGACCGATCTCGGATCGAAGCAGCGCGCGCTGTCTACGCGGATTGATGACGTTCTGCAGTCGGCGGATTGGTTGCCGAGAATAGCGGGGCGACGGTTTTACGCGATTGGCGGCGCTTGGCGGGCGATCGCCCGGCTTCATATGATCCAATCGGGCTATCCGCTTCGGGTCATCCACGGCTACACGCTACGCGCCGACCGAGCCGCCGAGTTCTGCCAGGTTATCGCCGGGCTGAGTAAAGCGAGCCTGCCGCTGACCGCGGCGGTTCCCGCTCAGCGCGCTGCCGCGATGCCAGTGTCGGCGATGGTTCTTCAAAAATTGATCCGGAAATTGGGCCCACGCGAGATTGTTTTCTCGGCGCTCGGTATTCGTGAAGGTGTTTTATTCGACCGCTTGGGCAAAGCCGAGAAGGCAAGAGATCCGTTGCTCCTAGCGTGCCGAGACATCGCCAACCGAGAGAGCCGGTTTGCCCCCGGCGGCGACAGTTTATCGGAATGGGTGGCGCCGCTGTTTCCCGACGAAGATGACGCCGTGCGCCGATTGCGCATTGCCGTTTGCCTGTTGGCCGATATCGGCTGGCACGAGAATCCCGACTATCGGGCCGAGCAAGTCTATTTTCGTATATTGCGCCTGCCGCTGATCGCCATCACCCATGCTGAAAAAGCCAAGTTGGCGCTTGCGGTCTATCGCCGCTATGGCGGCAATATGGACGACCATGGCTTGCGGGCCGTCAATACGCTGCTCGAGCCCGGCGACATATTGTGGTCGCGGACTGTTGGGGATGCCCTGCGCCTTGCCGAAACTCTAACCGGGGGCAAGGCGGCGTTATTGGCCGGTAGCCAATTGCGGCTGGGCAATCAACGCCTGACCCTGCAGATCGACCCGTCGACGGCCGATCTGGTGAGTGAGGTCGTCCGCAACCGGTTGTCCCAATTGGCCAGCCAGATGCAGCGAAAATATCGACTGTCGGTGGAATGACCGGCGCGCGCTTCGGTTAGTCCGGCGCGCCGTCAGTTGTTGCTGGGGCTGTTTCAGATGTTTCGGTTGCGTCTTGGCCCTGCCGCCGGCGCCTGGAACGCCGCCGCTTGCCCCCGTTGCGGGCCGGTTCGTCGACCGCGGGCAGAGGGTCTATATCGCCTGCACCGTTTACCGTCACCAACCTGACATGGGTTCCCGTCGCGGAAAGGGCGACTTCGCCGTGCTTCAGGCGCAGCGCGTCGGCGCCAAATAATTCGCGGCGCCACCCTTTCAGGGCAAGTGTATCGGCATTGTCGTCGGCGGCGATCTGCTCAAGGTCGCTGGTATTTGCGACCAGCTTCTGAGCCACTTGGTGCTCTTCGCATTTGTATTTCAGCAAAACTTTCAACAGATCGGTCAGCGGTCCGATACCGGACGGTAGTTCGGGTTTGAGTTTGGCCGTTGGCGCCAACTCGGGTGACAGGGCCATGCCTTGGGCAACGGCCTCGAGCAGGCTGGCGCCAAGCCGGCCGTTCGAAAAGCCCTTCGAGAGTCCCCGCATGCGGTCCAATGCGGCGGCGTCGCTCGGCGGGCGGGCGGCGATCTGTAACAGAATTTCGTCGCGCATGACGCGATTGCGGGGCACATTGCGGGTCACCGCTTCATTCTCGCGCCACGCCGCGACGGCCTGCAGAAGAGCCAGATAGCGTGGTTCGTTGCGCTTGGGTTTCAGCCGGCGCCAGGCTTGATCGGGCTCGACCCGATAGATCGCCGGATCGCACAACAGCGAGATTTCCGCTTCGATCCAGTCCAGCCGCCCGGACTCTTCAACGCGCTCGAGCAGGGCTTCATAGGCCGGTCGCAAATGGGTGACGTCGCCCAGCGCGTACTGAAGCTGTTCGTCACTGAGTGGCCGGCGCGCCCAATCGGTGAACCGGGACGATTTGTCGAGCCGCGTACCGGTTAACTTGGCAATCAGGGCCTCATAACCCACCTGGTCGCCGAACCCGCAGACCATGGCCGCGACCTGGGTGTCGAATAGCGGGCGCGGCAATTCGCCGGTCAGGTTGAAGAAGATTTCCATATCCTGGCGCGCCGCGTGCATGACCTTGACGATGCTGGTATCCGCCAGCAGCTCCAGGACCGGGGTCAGATCCATGCCTTCGGCCAACGGGTCCACTGCGACAGCATCGTCGGGCCCGGCGATTTGCAGCAGGCATAGCTGGGGCCAGAACGTGCTCTCGCGCATGAACTCGGTATCGACGGTGAGGTAGTCGGCGCGTGACAGAGATTTACAGATATCGGCGAGCGCCGCAGACGTTGAGATGAGTGTCATTGGCGTTGTTCTACACGGATTCGAGCGCGCCCGGAAGCCGTAGCTCCGGGGGTAACCGAGCGCCACGCGCCGCAACAGCTTCGCCCGTTAGCTTTCGAAGCAAATTCGCGCCATCGACGGGGCGTCCTCTAAAAAAAGTATCTCAAAGGTTCCTGTGTTAGGTATACTATCGATAATTGTACTGCGTAGGTGATCTACTAGCGTTGATAGCCGTCATGGGTTGAGGAGGGATCATGAA
>JBLHHE010000159.1:0-5857 GCA_047616465.1 Alphaproteobacteria bacterium | reverse complement strand
ATTCGCCCACCGTGTCGAAGCCCGGATTGACGAAGCAGGCGAACGAATAGCGGTCGTTCTCGCGCGGCGGCACCACGCGGTGCGGCGTCGCCCGGAAGCGCTTGTTGGTCCAGCGCTCGAGAAACATACCCATATTGACGATGATCGCGCCATCGGGCAGCTCGGGCCAAAACCAGGTTTCGTTATCGGTGTCGAGGATCTGCAGGCCTTCCTCGTTGGCCGGCGGCAGATAGGTGTTGAACCCGGTGTCGCAATGGGCGTTCGAGCCCATCTCGCCCTCGTCGAGATCGTTCTTCGGCGAATATTTGGCGACGCGAAAATAGGTGTAGCTGCGCTCGAAGAAGGGTTTGAAGAAGTCGGCCTCGAGCTCCAGCGAGCGCGCCCAAACCGGCAGCAGCGATTTACCCAGCGCGGTGATGGCCGCCATGTAATCGTCGCAGGTGGCGCGAAAGCCCGGCAGCACGTCCTCGGGCAGCCATGGGGTGTGGCCGTAGAAGCGCTTGCCGGCCACCACATTGGGATCGTCGGCGGGATAGTCGGTGGCGAGCACCAGGCATTCCACGGTGTTGAGCTTCTTGCTGTTGTGGAACTTGGAATGGGTCGTCAGACCGCCGCGCGCCGGCACGTAACCTTTCTGGTCGTGGGTGACCGCAACCCACATCTTGGTTTCCAGGGGCAGATCGTGGAAGCGCTTGGCCGCTGCCGTCATGCCGGCGATTTTCTCCGGCGCTATGCCATGATTGACGATGCACAGAAAGCCGAGCGTCTCCCAGGCCTCGCGCCACTGCCGGGCAACGTCCTCGATGGCGTCGGCGTCGCCCATCCGGGCGCGGCCGACATCGATCACCGGCAGCGGTCGGCGCGGCAGATCGCGCGCACTGCGGGCGAACTCGGATTCTGTGAAGCTATCGGCGGTGACGGTCATGGCGGGTCCCCATTGGCACACAAGATTGCGGCCAGTATAGCGCAGATGCGGTCGTTAGTCGCCACCAACGGCCAGCGGTTGGCGCACATTTCGCCAGCGTAGAACCATGAGGATCGCCAGTCCGGCCACTTCCAACGCAACCGGGCCTATGGCCCCAACAAGGCCGCCATCGAGTTGCGGCACGAAGAATTTCATCGCGATTGTATGGTCGAGATCGAAGCCATGCAGGACCAGCGGGATGATCACGTAGAGCACCGCCAGATACACCAGCGCGGCCAGATCGGCACGGCGGCGGTTACGGCCAAAGTTAAGCGTCATAACGAGCAGGCAATCGCGCACCAGAAAGAGACTGGCGACGACAAGCAGCGTCTTCAGATCGACCAAGGCCACCCCGACACCCAAGAGTGTGGCCAAACCGGGATCGAGTTGGCCCCTTAACCCGGCTTGTTCTTCACCGACCAAAAGGTTCAGAACAAGCGCAATGGCGAGGATGAGGAGCGATGTCAGCCAGAACGGCTGGTGTTGCAGGATTTCGGAAAACCGTAATCGCCGTACCGCCGCCACATAAGAGCGATAGCCTTGCAAGGATTTGGTTTCGGTGAACACCGCAAGATAGGTGAACATCGCGGCGGCGAACCAGAAGACGTACGAGAACACGAACGCCTGGTTACCGAAGGTTGGCGCGCGCACGTAGAGCGTATCGAAGCCGGCCAAATAAACACCGACAAATATAACGAACAAGGCCCAGGCCCAACGATAGCCCTTGAATTGCAAAACACTGCGCAGCTGACGAACCGTACCGATGATGGCCCAAAACAGGTAGAGCGCCAAACTCGCCGTCACGAAGAACACCATCGGGACCGAAAGCCCATACCAGTTCGCTGTTACCAAATAATCGTTAGTCAACGCACGGCTAAAGCCGGAGAGGCCAACATTACCAAGACGATCGGCGAACACCCCGGCGGCGCCAATGGCAAAAAGCTGACACAGGGTCACCGAAATGCCCTTCGAAGAGCGGGTTCGCGCCATCAACACAACCGCAACAAACATCGCGACCACCAGACCCAACAAGCCTGCAAGTAAATCGTGAGCGGTCGACATAAGGATATCGGATGGATCGAGTATGATCGTTCGCAAGGGAATGGAGTTCGGCTGGACCAGCGACATAGCGTAAAGATCCAGCCGGGCGGCGGCGCTGACCGCAAGGCTGAGCAGCGCGCCGTACAGCACAAATGAGGAGCTGCCGTACAGCTTGCCGTTAAATATCTGACCGGCTTTCAGCGCCGACAGCCGTTGACTGTCCCAGGTATTGTTCGCCATCTCGGAATCGAAAGCGCCGGCGGCCTTGCGGGTCCCCCACAGGAAAACCAGGGCCCAGAATATTGTCTCCGATGCCGTGATCAGGCCCGTTGTACCCTCCAACGCCCACGTGGCGGCGAAGATGAGCCCGAGGATAAACGGCATCGCCACCAGGCGCTGCGCGGTTATCTCAATCAGTAAATTGCGCTTGAGTTCGGGGTTCACGGCGCCGTCTCCCCGGCGTCGTCGCGTCCCTCGAAATAAACGTCCGACATGGACTGCGCGATCGGCGCCATCTCGGAAACGGCCAGACCGTTTACAATCAGGAACTTCAGTAAATCATGTTGTTTCTGCGCATCGTCAGGGCAGAAAAACGTCGCGTCGCGATTGCCCGCGTCGAGAACGTCCAACCCTGTCATCCCTCGCAGAACTTCCCCCAAACGCTCATCCGGCTTCGCCAGCCGTACGCGCAGCGTGACCCGCTGAGCGCCGCCTGAGCTCTCCTGCCGTAGATCGCGGAAGGCTTCGAGCCGCCCCGCCCGCATGACCAGAACATGGGAGGAATAGTCTTCGAGCTCGGACAAGATGTGCGACGACACGATCAAGGTCATGCCTTCATCGTTTAAGGCCCGGATCGTCTCCGACAGCCGGCGCCGCGCATCGGGGTCGAGCCCCGACGCCGGTTCGTCGAGCAAGGCCACCAGCGGCCGGTGAATGACGGCTTGAGCAATCGCCAATTTTTGCCGGTTGCCGCGTGACAGTTCGCCGACGCGACGGTCGAACAGGGTGTCGACCCCGAGCATCTCAGCCACCCAGCCGACGCGGTCTTTTTGATCTTTCCGGGCAATTTTTTTCGCCGCGGCATGATAGGCCAGCGCCTGACGCACGGTGAGCTCGTCGTAGAGCCCGAAAAAATCGGGCAGGAAGCCGATCTTGCGGTGAATGGTTCGCGGATCTTCCCGAACTTCCAAGCCATCCACATGGACGCTTCCGGCGGTCGGCTGTTCCAGCGCCGAGATACAGCGCATTAACGTGGTCTTGCCGGCGCCGTTCGGCCCAACCAGGGCGACGACCATCCCAGCCTCGATGGTAAAGGAAATATCGGACAACGCCCGCGTGGTGTCGTAATCGAAGACAAGATTATCGACCAATATCAGCGGCTTGGTCATTCCACGGTCACGCTTTTCGCCAGATTACGCGGTTGATCGACGTCGGTGCCTTTGACCACGGCCGTGTGATAGGCGAGCAGTTGCACCGGAATGGCGTAGAGCAGCGGCGCGACGAAATCGTCGACCCGCGGCATGGTAACGCTGGCCCAGGCTTGCGCCCCCAACCGCGCGACCCCGGTGGCGTCCGACATAAAGACCACCTTGCCGCCGCGCGCGATCACCTCTTGGACGTTCGACAATGTCTTGTCGAACAGCGCACCGGGCGGCGCCAACACGATCACCGGCACGGCCTCGTCTATCAAGGCGATGGGGCCGTGCTTCATTTCGCCGGCGGCATAGCCCTCGGCGTGGATGTAGGAAATTTCCTTGAGCTTGAGCGCGCCCTCCAGGGCGATGGGATAGGCCGTGCCCCGGCCGAGATAGAGCACGTCGCGGGCCTCGGCGATATCGACCGCCAGCGTGCGCAGCGCCTCGTCATGGTTGAGCACCTCGGCCATGCGCGACGGCACTTCGGTCAGCGCACCGGCCATCTCCGCCGCCCGCGCGCCGTCGATGGCCCCGCGCGCCTGCCCGGCGGCGATGACAAAACAGGCCAGAACGGCAAGCTGGGTGGTGAACGCCTTGGTCGAGGCGACGCCGATTTCGGGACCGGCCAACGTCCGCAGCACCACATCGGATTCCCGCGCAATCGAGCTTTCCGACACGTTGACCACCGAGACCACATGCTGGCCCAGTTTGCGGCAGTGGCGCAGGGCGGCCAGGGTGTCGGCGGTCTCGCCGGACTGGCTGACGAACAACGCCACGCCGCCCTCGGGCAGGGGCGCCTCGCGGTAGCGGAACTCCGACGCCACGTCGATCTCGACCGGTATCCGCGCCACCTGCTCGAGCCAATATTTGGCCACCCAGCCGGCGTAGCTAGCCGTCCCGCAGGCGACCACGGTGATGCGCGGCACCGTTGCCAGATCGAAGGGCAGCGGCGGCAGGGTAACCTCGCGGGTGGCGGCGTTGATGAAGCTTTGCAGGGTGTCGCCGACGACGGCCGGTTGCTCGAAGATTTCCTTCTGCATGAAATGGTCGTAATTGCCCTTGCCGACCAGCGCGCCCGACAGCTCGGTCTCGCGCACCTCACGCACCGCCAGGGCGCCGTCCTCGTCGAAGATCTTGGCGCCGTCGCGGGTCACCACGGCCCAGTCGCCTTCTTCCAGATAGCAGATCCGCTTGGTCAGGGGCGCCAGGGCGAGAGCGTCGGAGCCTAAGAACATCTCGCCGTCGCCATAGCCGACTGCCAGCGGGCTGCCACGCCGCGCCCCGACCATCAAATTGTGTTCGCCGGCGAAAATGATCGCCAGCGCAAACGCGCCTTCGAGCCGGCTCAGGGTCGTCGCCACGGCCTGGGTGGTCGTCGCCCCCGCGTCGAGCTCGCGGGTGATCAGGGCGGCGATCGCCTCGGTATCGGTATCGCTTTCAAAGTTATGCCCGGCTTCGGCCAGCTCGGCGCGCAGGGCCTGAAAATTCTCGATGATGCCATTGTGGACCACGGCGACGCGGTGAGTCGCGTGGGGGTGGGCGTTGGCCTCGTTCGGCACCCCATGGGTCGCCCAGCGCGTGTGACCGATGCCGACATCGCCGGGCAACGGATTGGCGGTGAGTTCGGTTTCCAGATTGACCAGCTTGCCCTGGGCGCGGCGGCGCTCGATGCGCCCATTGACCAGGGTCGCCACCCCGGCGGAATCGTAGCCGCGATATTCCAGCCGCTTGAGCCCGTCGAGCAATTGCGGCGCAACGTCGCCCGAACTCATGATACCGATGATGCCGCACATGCTGGATCAGTCCTTCGATTTCTTGTCTTTGGCCGTTTGGCGCTGTTGGCGGAACGAGGTAGCCCAGCCGGGTTTTTCTTCCTGGGGCGCGCGCTCGATGGCCAGCGCATCGGCGGCAACGTCGCGGCCGATGGTGCTGCCGGCGGCGACGATGGCGCCGTCGCCGATGGTCACCGGCGCCACCAGCGCGGTGTTCGAACCGATGAACGCGTTGGCGCCGATAACCGTCTGGTGCTTGTCGAAACCGTCATAGTTACAGGTGATGGTGCCAGCGCCGATATTGGCCCCCGCGCCGACCGTGGCGTCGCCGATATAGCTCAAATGGTTGGCCTTGGCCCCGGCCCCGAGCACGGCGGCCTTGATCTCGACGAAATTGCCGACCCGCGCGCCGGCGCCGATGTCGGCGCCCGGCCGCAACCGCGCGAACGGCCCAATGACCGCGCCCGCCGACACGCTCGCCCCTTCCAGATGGCTGAAGGATTTGATCTCGACATCGTCGCCAACCCGCACCCCGGGCCCGAAGACCACGTTGGGGTGGATCGTCACGTCACGGCCCAGTTGCGTATCGTGGGCCAGCCAGACCGTCAACGGATCGACCAGCGTGGCGCCTTTGTCCATCGCACGGGTCCGCAGTTCGTTCTGTA
>JBLHHE010000158.1:0-5892 GCA_047616465.1 Alphaproteobacteria bacterium | reverse complement strand
CCGTGGCAGAGATTGGCGAGATAATTCAGATCGCCGTCGGGAAAGGCGCGGCGCATTTCCATCGCCGGGAAGACCGCGCACAGGCCCTCGCAATAGCGGCACGAATTGCACACATTCATCAGACGCTCGGCTTCGCTCAGCGCCGGGCTGGCATGGTCATCGGGCGTCAGCGTTTGCCCGGCGAGCGGGGTTTGTAGGGTCACGCCGCCGCCTCACTTCGATTATCGCTTATCTGCGCTGCGGCCTCGCGCCCGGCGATCCGTCCAAAGACGCTGCCGATGGTCATGCCGATGCCGGCGGCATAGCCGCTGCCCAGGATATTTCCGGCCATGATCTCACCGGCGGCGAACATATTAGCCGAGGGTTCGCCGTTCGCCATGATGATCCGGGCCTCGCGGTTCACCTTCGCAGCCAGATAAGTGAACGTGATGCCGGGACGCACCGGATAGGCGTAGAACGGCGCGGTCTCGATGCGCTGCGCCCAATGGGATTTGGGCGGTGTCAGGCCTTCGGTGCGGCAATCGTCCAACACCGTCGCATCGAACGTGCCGGGCCGGACGGCGGCGTTGAACTGGGAAATCGTGGTCTCGAGCGCAGCCGGGTCGAGCGCCAACGCCTGTGCCAATGCGCCCAGCGTCGGCGCCGAAATCGGCGGATAGAGCGACGGCATGAACCGTTCCAGGCAGGGCGCGTCGAAGACAATATAGGCGATCTGGCCGGGCTGCTGGGCCACCAGACGGCCCCAAATGGCATAGCGCTTGGGCCAGATATCTTCGCCTTCATCGTAGAAGCGCGCGCCCTCGCGGTTGACGACGACGCCGAAGACGACGCAGTCGAGCCGGGTGATGATGCCGCCATCGAATTTCGGCGCGCGGGCGTCGATGGCGACGGCGTGGCACTGGGTCGGATCGCCAATGGTCTGCACGCCGTTGTTCATGAGCGCCTTTAAAACCGTGCCCTTATTGTAGGGCGTGCCGCGCACCAGAAAGTTTTCCGCAACATCGCCCCAGCCTTCCTTGAGCCAGTCGATGTTGGCCTCGAACCCCCCCGACGCCGTAACGAGCGCGCCAGCGCGCACCGCGATGGTCTCGGCCCCCAGCCGCACCGCCGCCGCGTTGAACCTGCCGTCCTCGATGTCCAGGCCGGTGACCTCGGCCTCGTACCAGACATCGACGCCGATTTTTTCCGCGGTGAGATAGAGCGCGTTCAACATTGCCCGGCCACCGCCAAGGAAGAACGAATTGGTGCGGCCCAGGCTGAGCGTACCGCCGAGCGGCGGCTGATAGCGCACGCCCTGTTCGGCGATCCAGGGCAGAAGATCGCTCGTTTCCGCGATCATCTGGCGCGCCAAATCCTCATCGGTGTTGCCGTCGGTGACGCGGAGAAGATCGTCGAAAAATTCTGCCTCGGTGTAGGGACCGGTCAGGGTTTCGGTCGCCCCATCATGGGCGCAGCGCATGTTGCGGGTGTGGCGCGTATTGCCACCGCGATAGAATTTCGGCGCCGCCTCCAGCACCAGCACGCTGGCGCCCGCCCGCCGGGCGGTAATTGCGGCGCACAGCCCCGCATTGCCACCGCCGACGACCAGAACGTCGTATCGCTTATCTAAATCGGCCACGCGTCCCGCCGCAATCTGTCGCCATCGCCACCATGCGGCGCTTAGCGCCCCATTACATATAACCCCTCTTCCACAGGGAGAGGGGGGTATACTACTCCGCGGCTTTCGCGGCTTCGGCCGCACCCGGCTTAGTCCACCAACAATCGCACATGAAGGCGACATAGTCGGTCGGATCGATCGTCTTCGACTTGGTGAACAGTTCCATCACCGGCGAGTCCTCGATCTCTATCTGCAATCCGTCGGTGAACCGGTTCCAGAAGTTGAACGTGCACGACACCATGGTGATCTCGACGATCTGGGCGTCGCTATAGTATTTCTTCAACTCCGGCATGGCCTGCGGGTTCTGCCCGCGATAGGTCATTTCGGTCAGCACTTCAGCCCACTTGATCGCCGCCTTCTCGGCCGGCGTAAACAGGTCCGAAGCCTCGAAATCGCCCTCGATAGCCGCAATCAGTTCGTCGTCAAAACCTAACCCTCGACCGAGCGTTACATTGTGACTGATTCAGTATTTGCAGCCGTTCAGGGTGGACGTCTTGAGGATCACCAGCGTCTTGGTGCGTTTGTCGAGAATACCGGTCACCTCCTCGCGTAACGCGGCCACCATAAAGCCGTATATCGATTGCGCGAGCTTCGGCGAGTGCGCCGCGACGCGCATGGCGTTTGCGACGCGGCCGAACATCTGTCTCGAATGTTCGAACAGGGACCGGGCCTCTGGCCCCGCGTCTTCGTCTGATATGATTGGTAAATGTGCCATGACAGCCTCCTTGATTTTGTTATATGGACAGTCAGATTTGAGGCTACCCTGATGGCCTGGCGCCACAAAGTACAAAGTTCGATCTGCCCGGGCTCAGGTCGCCATTGGATATAGTTCCGGCCGGTCTCGCCGGGACCCGATAGCGCTCGGATCAGGCGGGGGACGGCGCGCGATAGGGCGGCGTCCCTTTGACGACGACGCGGTGCATAACACGCCGCTCTGCCGGATCGAACGGCTCACGCCGATGCATCGCGCAGCGATTGTCCCACATGACGAGGTCTCCAGCGCGCCATACATGGCGCCAGGTCAGGGCCGGCGCGGTCGCATGCCGCCACAAATTCTCGAGCAGCGCATCCGATTCTTCGCGCGGCAGACCGAGGAGCCGGGCGTTCGAGCGGCGACCGAGATAGAGACAGTTCCGGCCGGTTTCCGGGTGAGTCCGGATCAAGGGATGAATGGCGCCGGGCGTCTCGCTGGGATCTGCGTCGGCGAGATGGGCGAGCTCGGGGCGAATGAAGCCGGCGGCGTCGATCATCGCATCGTGCTTCAAATCCATTGTCTCGACCCTGCGGCGCAGATCATCGGACAGCGTTTCGAGGGCTTCGTACATATTGCAGAACATCGTCTCGCCGCCGCTCGGCGGTATCTCCAGAGCATACAGAATTGTCTGGTTCGGCGGTGCGTCGAAGCTCGACATGTCGGTGTGCCAAATGACCTCGCCGTCGCCGAGCCCGCCCAAGGCGACATCGTTCTCGACGACATTCGACACCACCGTAACTTGCGGATATTCAGCGAATGCACCGCCTTGTTTGGCAACCTTGCCGGCGGCGACCAGCGGATTGCTCAGCGGCGGCGAATATTGAAATTCGCCGAACCGCTGGCCGAACGCGACAAGGTCGGCGTCGGTCAGTGTCTGGTCCCGAACAACGACGACAAGATGGCCGAGCCAGGCACGGCGAATTTCGGCAATCGCGGTCGCGTCCATATGGCGGAGGTCGCCGCATCGAATTTCCGCCCCCAGCGCCGCGGGCGAAGGGGTGACGTCTATGGCGTTATAGCGCGCTGTTGTCTGACCCGGCACAGAGCCCTCCCTAAGACCAACCTGCTTTCCAAAATCAGTATAGCAGGACCAACGCCTTTCGGCGCTTGCCGATATGTCGGCGCGGTTGCCCGCGGGGGCGCGCTGGGCGACAGTGGGCGATCATGGACACGCCAATCGACATCCTTTGCATCGCGACTATTTCCGCCGCCGAGCGTTCCCGCATCGAAACGCTTGACCCCAGGTTTCGCGTCGTCGAGGCCGGCAGCTGGTTCGATGGGGAAATCCGCGAGACCTGGCCACCGGCGACCTCGGAGCGGTTTCTGGCGCCGGACTCGAAGGGTCGGGGTACGCGGGCGGAGCGCGATGGG
Organism: Alphaproteobacteria bacterium; assembly: GCA_047616465.1. GTDB lineage: Bacteria > Pseudomonadota > Alphaproteobacteria > UBA6615 > UBA6615 > JABDJY01. The sequence continues at coordinate 2,110 of JBLHHE010000158.1, read as the reverse complement.
CTGCTCGCGCAGGCTGAGATCGTGCTGGTGCCGTTTCCGTTTCCGCTTGATTTACGGGCCCGGGGATCGCGGCTCAAATGGGTGCATCAGAGGCCGGCCGGCGCGAGCAATCAGAAGGCGGGCGATCTGTGGGGCAGCGACGTTACGGTCACAACATCGCGCGGCTACGCGGCCAATCTGCCGATGGCGGAATATGTCATCGCGGGCTTTCTTTATTTTGCCCGCGCGTTGCACCGCGCCACCGAAGACCGCATCGCGCAGCGCTTCGACAAGGACGCGTACCGGCCGGTGCAGCTATCCGGTAAGACCGCCTGCATCGTTGGCGCCGGCGGTATCGGGCAAGAGGTCGGAAGGCTGGCGGCGGCGCTGGGCATGCGGGTGGTGGGCACGCGCCGCAGCGCCGGGGGCGATCTGCCGGCGGGGTTTGATGAAATACGCGGGCCCGACGGGCTCTTCGATCTGCTCGGCGCTGCCGATTTTGTCGCGGTCTGTTGCCAGTGGACGCCGCAGACCGAAGGGCTGATCGGGCACGAGGCATTTGCGGCGGTGAAGCCCGGCGCGGTGCTGGTCAACGTGGCCCGTGGCGAGATCGTCGACGAGGCCGCCCTGATCGCCGCCCTGGCCGCCGACCGGCTGCGCGGCGCGGCGCTCGACGTCTATGTCGGCGAGTTCGCAGGCCCACCAGATGAACGGCTGTGGTCCGACCCACGCGTCCTCATCACACCCCATGTCTCGGGCGGCGCCGACGTGGCGGTAAGATCCCGGTATATGGACGTGTTCTGCCGCAACCTCGAAGCCTATCGGGACGGCCAGCCGCTGGAAAACGTCATCGACTGGGCACGCGGCTACTAAATCGGTAGGCGAGTGGATTGCGCCTACAACCCGCTCTCGCGGCTGCCCCTCTCACATCGCGGCCCCGCAATTCCTTATCCCCTGGGATCGGGCATTGGCGAAGTTCATACCAAATGTCCATAATCAGGTATCGTGAATCACGGCGGCTTTACCCCGAAAGCGGACGTAACTGACGACTGCCGCTGGCGACCGTGGCAGTTTACGTGTCAATGCTGCCGGGACTAAGCACACTCCACCCGTCCGTTCATCCAGGAGGAACCAAGATGATCTACGAACTGCGTATCTACGAATGCGTCCCGGGCAAGCTGCCCGACCTGAACAAGCGCTTCGACACCATCACGCTGAAGCTGTGGGAAAAGCACGGCATCAAGCAGGCTGGCTTCTGGACCACGATCATCGGCGAGTCCAACCAGACGCTGTATTACATGCTGGCCTGGAACTCCCTGGCCGAGCGCGAGCAGAAGTGGGACGCTTTCGGCGTCGACCCAGAATGGCTGGCCGCCCGCGCGAAGACCGAGGAAGCCGGCCCGATCGTCGCCAATGTGAAGAACATTATCCTGGGCCCGACACCGTATTCGTCGGTGCAGTAAACCAGTCGTGATCAACGGGGGCCGTTGAGGTCTGGAAATAGCCTTAACCAGCCCATCAGAAAATGCTAATATAAAACCGGCTTCCGGGCTGCGGTTGCGATCGAAATTATATGGCCTAACGAGTTGCAAGCCGCTGCAGTATCCGTTCCGCATCATCGACGATTTCGCTGATAATCTCGGCTGCGGGCATCTTTTGTTTAGTCAATCCTGCGCTCTGACCAGCCCATAGAGATGCGGCATCTATATCCCCCGACGCATCCGCAGCAGGCGTGAACGAGCGATAGCGAACGATCTCTCCGAAGATCGGCGACGTTAAAATGGCCTCACCTTCTCCCGGACGATTGCCCGACGCAGGCTTCCCCGCGTCCACCCATGCTTTATAGGTTTTATTGAGCAACACCCGGTGCGGCGCGTTGGGCCAGCCAACGTCGAATAACTCCGTGTGCACCGTGTCGGCCTCGGATGCTTCTGAAATCATCTCCTGATAACGCGGATGGACTAGGGCTTCGTCACTCATCAGGAAGCGTGTGCCTATCCACACACCAGAAGCGCCGAGCGCGAGTGCGGCGGCTAATCCCCTGCCATCCGCAATGCCACCAGCAGCTACCACGGGGGTGGGGGCGACGGCGTCAACGACGGCGGGGATTAACGGCAGCGTTGCAACCGTA
>JBLHHE010000157.1:0-5928 GCA_047616465.1 Alphaproteobacteria bacterium | reverse complement strand
AGCCGCCTCGGTGACCAGGCGCGTGCCATGGAGGCTGGCGCTGGCGCGGAACGCATCGGGAAAAGCGCCAGCGGCGCGGACCACCAGCCGGCCGCCGAGGCAATAGCCCACCGATCCCGCCGGTCCTGGCCGCACGGCCTCGTCGGAGGCCAGGTAATCCAGCACCGCGCCGGTGTCGGAGACCGCTAAATCGTCGGTGAGATGGGACAGGAAGGCGAGGATTTTCTCCTGCTCGGCCGCATCGAGGGCCTTCAGCGAAATCGTCTTGCCATCGGGATGCCGGTAATCGAAGTTAATCCCGCCCTTGCGATAGTAGAAATTTGGCACCGCGACGGCATAGCCGACGGTTCCAATACGCCGGGCTATATCGAATAACTGCTCGCGCACGCCCCAAACATCCATGAACACGACGACCGGCGGAAACGGTCCGCCCTGCTCTGGATGGGTGATAAATGTCTCCATCCGCCCCTCCGGCGTCTCAATCTCGACAATTCTCTCTTTCATCTCGCCCACCTTTTCCCCTGGAGTTCGACATTGAGCATACCAGCCCGTTCGTCAGCCAACACCTCATTATGGGCGAGTTACAATACAAGCCTTTTCCGGGGAGACATGGTAAAAGACTAGGAAGTCGGTTTTAGCGGGCCCACCCATGGTGATCGCGCGCGCAACCGCGGTGAAACACCACAAGAGAGGCGCATATGGCACGCAAAACAAATTACAAGTTCGAGAAACTCGACCGCGAACGGCGCAAGGCCGAAAAAAAGGCCGCCAAGGCCGAAGCTAAGCAAGCAGCATCAGACGACGGTACGGAACCGGTCGCCCTGAGCGACGACCAAAAGCCAGCCGATGGTGACGCCCCAACCGGTTGAAAAAAAGATGTCTTGATCATGAAAATCGACGGTAGCTGCCACTGCGGTGATATTACCTATGAAGCGGAGATCGACCCCGAAAAAGTCATCATCTGTCACTGTACCGATTGCCAGTCTCTGTCAGGCTCAGCGTTTCGCACCGTCGCTCTCAGCCGCGAGGGCACTTTCACCCTCCGATCCGGCAAACCAAAATTATACGTGAAAACGGCGGAAAGCGGCACTGCCCGCGAGCAGGCCTTCTGTCCGGAATGCGGGTCGCCAATTTATTCGACCGCCCCGGGAGACGGGCCGAGGATCCACGGCATTCGCGTCGGCACTATTCGCCAGCGCGACGAACTGGTTCCCAAACGGCAGGTCTGGTCGCGCTCGGAACAACATTGGTTGTCGAACCTGGCGTCTTTTCCAAAAACCGACCAACAGTCCCAGTTGGTTTTAAAGACGGCCGACGACGACTAAGCCCTCTATTCTTATCTCAGGGCAGGAACCTGTCTAAGACGATCGGCCAGATGGTCGACCACGGCCCGCACGCGCCCCGACGTCTGACCCTGCTCTTTGTGGACGACATGGACAGGCACCGCCGGCGGTGTGAAATCTGGCAAAACTAATTGCAGCTCACCGCTCTCAAGCTCGGGCGCCACCATGTACGACAGCACGCGTGTAATCCCGCGATCGGCGACCGCGGCGGCGATGGCAACATCGGCGCTGTTCGCCCGCAACCGCGATAGTGTCTTGAAGTTTTGAATTTTGCCGTCCCGCTCGAAGTCCCATTCGCCGTGCGGCATTATATTTGTGAAATCGACCGTATCGTGACCTGCAAGATCGTTCGGCGTCTCTGGATTTCCAACCGCCGCTAGATAATTCGGCGATGCACACAGCACCCGGCGCACGCTACCGACGCGAATTGCCGCTAGCGAGGAATCCGGCAAATCGGCAATACGCACGGCAATATCGATGCCTTCGTCGATGAGGTTCACCACCCGGTCGACGAACAAGGTGTTGATGGAAATGTCCGGATAACGGCTCAGAAGTTCGACAAGAATCGGCGTCAATACGATGCGCCCGAACAGGGCCGACCCGGTCAAGGATACGATGCCCTGGGGCGCGGCGTGAATACCAGCGGCGTGGCTGTCGGCTTCCTCAATCTCCGACACGATCCTCTGGCAATCGGCCAAATAGCGCGCCCCCGCATCCGTCAGCCGCACCGTGCGCGTCGTCCGGTGCAGCAATCGCGCCTGCAGCCTGGCCTCTAACTCACCGACCGCCCGGGTGACGGACGGCGCCGACAAGTGCAGCCGCCGTGCGGCCGCCGAGAATCCGGCTTCCTCGGCAACCGCAACGAATATCGACATGGTCTGTAGGCGATCCATCTATTATTCCTAAATACGTAATAATAAGTTTCATATTTAGACTATTCATCCTTGTTACGGAAAGACCTAAATTACGCGTCATCGCAATGGAAGCCCCGCCTCAATTGGCCGGGGCCTAACCAATCAGGAGAATACCATGTCGAATGCAGCCCTTACGCGCGGCGCCCACCATATCGGCCTCACCGTTCCAGACATCGCCAAGACCGGCAAATTCTTCACCGACACCCTGGGGTTCACCCAAGTTGGAGAAATCCCTGATTATCCCGCCGTGTTCCTATCGGACAGCGTCACCATGATCACTCTGTGGGGCGCCGCTGATCCCGCGACGGCGGTTTCGTTCGACCGCAAAAACGTCATCGGCCTACACCATCTAGCCCTCACGGTGGAAAACGTCGACGCCTTGGAATCGCTGCATGGCATCCTGCACTCCACCGATGATGTCGAGATAGAGTTCGCACCGGAACCGCTTCTCGGCGGACCCACCCAACATTTGATTTGTGCCATTCCCGGCGGCATCCGCGTCGAGTTTGTTGCGCCGTCGGCCTAGCCGCTCAGCATCACAATCCCCATCGGAGAAAACCATGCCCCAAGATCAGCCCGAAACCAAATCTCCTTTTCACGCCGGCGAGTTGCAGGCGCAGGAGCGCATGGGAGTGCGCGATAAGATCGGCCGGGTCGCCGGACGGCGCATTCGCGACCATATGCCCGAGCAGCATCGTGAATTCTACGCCGCTCTGCCTTTCGTCCTGCTCGGCAGCGTCGACAATCAGGGCCGGCCTTGGGCTTCGATCCTCGCCGGACGGCCGGGTTTTATGTCCACACCCGATCCCCGCAGTCTCGAGATCGCCGCCACCCCCTTATTCGGCGATCCGCTAAAGGGAACGATAAAGCCGGGGGCCGACATCGGGTTGCTCGGCCTTCAGCCGGAAACCCGGCGGCGCAATCGGTTGACCGGACGGGTCCGCGCCGCCGGGCTAGAAAGAATTTCTATCGAGGTCACCCAAGCCTTCGGTAACTGCCCGCAATATATTCAATCGCGCACCGTGGAACTGCGCCCGGAAATCGATACGCCGCAAGCGCAACGGCGGACGATCCAATCGGACAGGTTTGACGATGAGGTGCGCGCCCTTATCGAACGTTCCGACACGCTGTTCATCGCCACTGCTTATCTGGATGAGGCTGGCGCAGCTGCACAGGGCGCCGATGTTTCCCATCGCGGCGGAAAACCGGGTTTCGTTCGCATCGAGGATGACCGGACATTGGTGTTTCCAGACTTCTCAGGAAATCTCCACTTCAACACGGTTGGCAATATTTTGCTGAATCCAAAAGCCGGATTTCTGTTTATCGATTTCGATAGTGGCGACCTGGTCTACATGACGGGCCAAGCCGAGATCGTTTGGGATGGCGAGGACGTCGAGGCTTTCGCCGGGGCGGAACGCCTCATCCGTTTTCGCGCCGAGAAAGTAATTCGGGTCGAAAACAGTCTGCCGCTTCGCTTCCGTTTCGGCGCGTACTCGCCGATGCTCGAGCCTACCGGCAGTTGGAGTTTTCCTTACGAGCAAGGCTTAGGTAAACTTACCCCTGCGGATTGAGGCCGCAAACCGAGGGAATTCGCTGTTATGGCACGCCACGCCGACTGGTATTTCGACGTTATATCGCCCTATGCGTATTTGCAGTTTTCCACGTTCGACCGGCTGCCGAACGATTTGCAGATTCGGATTAAGCCGGTGCTGTTCGCCGGGCTGCTGGGCGCATGGGACAATATGGGCCCCGCCGAGATCCCGTCTAAACGGCGCCAGACCTATCGCTACTGCCATTGGCTAGCAGGCAAACGGGGCATCCCGTTCAAGACTCCACCGCGTCACCCGTTCAACCCACTCGCTGTGCTGCGCCTTGCGGTCGTGCTGGACGGCGAGCCCACTGCCGTCGGCGCCATCTTTCACCATATCTGGGGCAGCGGAAATGACGGACAAGATCCCGAAAGCCTAACCGCGCTAGCCGCAACTCTGGGTGTCAATAACTGGCAGGCGCGTATCAACGACCCATCCGTCAAACAGCAACTGCGCGCGAACACCGACGAAGCGGTCACGCGCGGCGTGTTCGGCGTACCGACCTTCGCTATCGACGGCGAGATATTCTGGGGCGACGATGTCACCGACATGATGCTCGACTACCTAGACAACCCCGACTTGTTCCGCAACGGCGAATGGGGACGCCTAGGCGAAGTGCCGGTCGCCGCCCAGCGTAGACAAAGCCGGCTATAATCGCCGGCTAGTTGTTACTGCGTCAGCCGCTCATAAAGGGCGCGAACATATTTGTGATCCTTCGCCACGAAGTCACCATTGGCGATGTCGGCCTTGTACTCTTCCAATTCTTCGCGCAGGACCTCGGAACGGTCGGGGGCGGCGAGAAGCTTTTCAATCAAAGCAAGCGTGTCGGCGTCACTGCCGATTTTGCCTGTCGACGGTGCGGCGTCCGTGATCAGAGAGTCTGCATCATCTGCATCATCTGCCGCCGCCGTTTCATCCGTATCAGCGGCGGCAACCGGCTCGTCGGGCATCAATAACGTGTCCCAACCGACATCAGCGGCAGTAATTTGCGCGTACAAATCGCGCGCCGCTTTCAGGACATCTGCATCCTGATCGCTTCCCAACTGGTTCAACAGACGAATTACCTCGCCCCGATCCAACGGTTCAGTCATCCCCTACCTCTTTCATTCGCGTTTAATGCTACCAGCGCCCTCAAAAGAGAGCGCCCTGTGATTTCAGACCATTATACTAACATACTGTAATAAAGGGATATTTTTCGGAGAAAGAACGCAATCCCAGTATCTTTCAGTAGATATTAACGCCGTTCGGTGCACCCTGTTCGGAGACTCGTCGTTCGCCGACCAAGGGCCATACTTGACCATGACTATTACATCGCCTCCGCTTACCCAAGAGCAAATTAGCGCCGCGCCGCTCGACCGGACCGAAGCCGCGCGCGATAGCTCTTTGTTCACGCCGCTGATCGATTTTCTGTGCCTGGGCGGCGGTTCGCTGTTGATCTTTATTCCGATGATGTTCCTGGACGTGGGGGCCTTTAAACCAACCGTGTTGCGACGACCCTCTTCCTCGCCCATTTCATAAATTCACCCCATTTTGCCCATTCCTACCAAATCTTTTACCGAAACTTTGCCGATAAGGCGTTTGGTCAAGCTTACACCGCTCGCCTACGGGTCCGCTACATTATCGCCGGCATCATCGCGCCCACAGCCCTTATCGCGTTCTTCGCCGTCGCGGTCGCGACCGATAGCGCGCGCACCCTTGGGTTTGGCTTCAACATCATGCTGTTTTTCGTAGGCTGGCACTACGTCAAGCAAGGCTACGGAATGATCATCGTCGATGCCGTGCTGAAGAAAAGCTTCTTCGCCCCGCGCGAGAAAGCGATCCTGACCGTAAATGCCTACCTGTGCTGGATCCTAAGCTGGGGGCTCTTTAACAACGCGGCGGACAAGCGCGATATGTTCGGACTTTCAGCCTATAGCCTCCCCGTACCGGAATTATTGTTGACGCTTATCGGGCTAGCGACTGCGGTCACATCCGTCTTCGCCCTCGCGGTTATTTATCGCCGCTGGCGGTCCGACAAACCGTTTCCCTTCAATGGCGCAGTGGCCTATCTGGTTACCCTCTATCTCTGGGTTCTTTTCCCGG
>JBLHHE010000156.1:0-5945 GCA_047616465.1 Alphaproteobacteria bacterium | reverse complement strand
GGCTCCGGCCAAGCGTAAAACCACTGCCCGCAAGACGGTAGCCCGTAAGGCTCCCGCCAAGCGGAAAACTACAGCGAAGAAGACGGTTGCGCGTAAGGCTCCGGCCAAGCGTAAGATTGCAGCCAAGAAGACTGTCGCTCGGAAGAAAGTCGCCCGTAAGACGGTAGCTCGTAAGGCTCCCGCCAAGCGTAAGACTGCAGCCAAGAAGACTGTCTCCCGTAAGAAGGTTGCCCGCAAGACGACGGCTCGTAAGTCGCCGGCCAAGCGGAAGACCACGGCTCGTAAGGCTCCCGCCAAGCGTAAGACGACGGCTCGTAAGTCGCCGGCGAAGCGGAAGACCACGGCTCGTAAGGCTCCCGCCAAGCGTAAGACGGCAGCTCGTAAGGCTCCGGCTAAGCGTAAGACGGTAACCCGCAAGAAGGTCGTTCGTAAGACGGCTGCCAAGCGGAAAACTACGGCCGGTAAGAAGATCGTTCGTAAGACTGCGGCTCGTAAGTCGCCAGCCAAGCGGAAGACCACGGCTCGTAAGGCTCCCGCCAAGCGGAAGACGACAGCTCGTCGCCGGAGTGCCAGAAATCCGGTACACAAGCAGCAAGCGCGCCTCCGCAGGGCAATAAAAAATAAGCGTATGGCGAAGCCTAGTGCTCGCCGGACCATGCGGAAAGCCGCCTAAGGCTCTCCCTCTGGTAAAGTGATCTAGTGAAACGGCGGTCTTCGGATCGCCGTTTTTCTTTGACTGGCGGCTATTCTACCGGCTCGCGCTTTTGAAACCACGCCGGTAGATCAGCCTCTGCAGTTCCGGAAAATATGCACTGCTTCTGCGCCTGCGCTATGGACTGTTTGTCCGCACCTGCATCCGGGTCGGCCGCAGCCATACCCGAGGTAAAGGCCGGCGGCGGCGCGTAACACGTCGCACACCGTCTCTTCTTAAGCGCCAAGGGTGGTTCGCCTTTGATCGAGGCTATTTCCTCAATGGCCCGTTCGACCGCAGCCTCGTCGCCGTTGACGGCTAGGACAACCGATCCTTCAGAGCCAGACACGCCGCCACCACCGACATGGACCGCGGGCAGGCCGTACAAGATATCGAAAGCCTGAATTTCGGTGATGACCTTGGCATTGATCAACGGCAGCATGCCGATCTTGGTTCCATAGAAATAGTCGACCCTTGCATGGCCCAACTCGGTGCAGGCCGCCTTAACTGATGGGATCAATTTTTCAAGGCCAACTGGCACGATAAGCGGAATGCCCATGCCGCAAATTCTGCCGTAGGCGAACCCGATGGTGCCGGCTCCCGGATGGGCGTTGAAAATGGCCGCGTTGAATTCAGGGTCGACCGCATTAGCGCCTTTAATAAACAGGCAGGTCTCGTCCCAGCCCGCCAAGGTTTCATCCATCGTCGGCACCGGCGGTACCGGTTTGCCTTTCACCAGGCGCATTATCGCCGGCTTCTCGGACGGTTCGGTCTGACAAAGTGTGCCATTAATGACCTGACCGGAGACGTACCGATCGCGATCCGGGCAATATCCGAGCACCTCCTCGGCGACGTAAACGTTGGTCGAGCCATGGGCGATGACCATCTGGGAATGTTCCAACGCATATTGGACTTCCGGCAGGCGCGCGACGGCGCGACCGATCAGGCGTTTTGATTCCCAGGGCGTTATGGAAAAGACCGCGCGCATTCTATATCCGATTTTGTTTCATTTGGGGGGCGGTGACGATCAAGAGACCGTTTGGCGCTTCTTGAACCAATCCGGTAGATCGGCTTCAAGCGTGCCGCTGTAGATACAGGTCTTGGCCGTTTTCTCGATGACCTGTTCACCATCGGCGGTTCGCAGGGCAGGGGTGGACGGGATACAGGTTTCGCACAGGGCCTTCTGTAACGCCAACGGCGGTTCACCCTTTATCGTGTTGAATTCCTCGATAGCCTGCTCGACAATTGCGTCATCGCCGTTCACGGTCAGCACGACCGTGCCCTCAGAGCCGGAAACGCCGCCGCCGCCGACATGAACCGCCGGCAAGCCGTACAGAATATCGAATGCCTGGATTTCGGTGATCACCTTGGCGTTGATAAGGGGCAACATACCGATCTTCTGACCGTTGAAATAATCGACCCGGGCGTGCCCCAACTGGGTCGAGGCCCGCTTGACCGAGGGGATGAGTTTCTCCAGCCCCACGGGAACGATCAGCGGAATTCCCATGCCGCAAATCTTGCCAAAGGCGAACCCGATGGTGCCGGCGCCGGGATGGGCGTTGAACACCGCGGCATTGAACTCGGGATCGACGGCATTGGCGCCCTTGATGAAAATGCAAGTATCGTCCCAGCCGGCCAGGGTTTCGTCCATGGTCGGCACAGGCGGCACGGGCTTACCTTTGACTAGGCGCAATATCGGTGGTTTCTCCGACGATTCCGTTTGGCATAGGGTCCCGTTTATGACCTGCCCGGACGCGTATTTATCGCGCTCGGGGCAATAGCCCAGGACTTCTTCGGCCACATAGACGTTGGTGGACCCATGGGCGATGACGATTTGAGCCTCGGCCAGCGCATGCTGGACCTCCGGCAATCGCGCCACGGCGCGCCCGATCAGACGTTTCGACTCCCAGGGGTTTAGCGCAAAAACAGCTCGCATGATCACCTATCCTTAGAGCCATTGGACAGGCGCGATACCGCTTCGTCAATAGGCGTACCGGCTACAGCAGGGGTAAATCGGACAGCGTATTCTCGGTGTCCGAAGCCGTACTGGTGTTGGTCTCGTCATCGGCAAATGAGCTCACATCGACTAAGGCCAATCGGGTTAAATAGGTGCCGTTATCGGTGTCGCCGACGATAACTGCCGGCCCGGAGATCGCAGCCTGAATTTCCAGCCCAGTGTTGGCCGTATCACGAAGCGGCGAGGGGACAGAAAGGCCGATGACCAGCGCTATCGCCGCCGCGGCGGCGTAGGGCAGAACGAAGCGCAGGGGGCCCGGCAGCATGGCACTGTTCTCCTCTTCGGGGGCACCCGCGACGGCTAAGACCGTAGCCACTAATTCAGGCGACATTTTCAGATCCGGCACACTGTCGAGATCGGCGTCGAGATCGGCGGCCTCGCGCCAGGCCGCACGCGCGGCTTCTGAGGCAACAAGACAGCCCGTGGCGCTGCCGCGTAACGGCACGGGCCACCTTTCCGGGTCGGCACCATAGCTGGCGACGAGATCGTTAAAACGCTCGAGCGATAGGGCATCAATCATGGTGATCTCCTAAGAGGTCGGCGCGTACCGGCGCCAATGTATTGCGGAGGGTTCGACGGGCGCGGGCGAGGAGGGATTCCAGAGCCTCGACGCTAATCTCCAGCGCCGAGGCTGCCTCTCGCCCGCTGAGGCCCTGATAGTGAACCAGGATCAAGGCCGCGCGCTGGCGGTCGGGGAGATCGGCGAGGGCCGCTTCGACATGGCGTTTGCGGTCAAACGGCCCATCGAGGCCTGCCAGTTCCCCTACCTCGCCGATTTCGACCAGCGACAGCGGCCGGACCGGCGCCCGACGCCGATCGATACTCAGATTAACGGCGACACGGTGAAGCCAGGAAGACAATCCGTCTTCGCCACCCTCCCAGCTAGGCAGCTTACGGTGTAGCCGCACGAACGTGTCCTGCGCCACGTCTTCGGCTTCCGTTCGGTCGCTCAGCATATAAGCGGCGCAGCGGGTAACTGCTGGCAAGTGACGGTGCACCAATGCCGCCCATGCGCCCGCATCGCCCGCTGCGGCGCGGGCGATGCGGCCAGGATCGGGCACTGGCGGGTGGCGGTTCTCCGGAAAGTGGCTTATTTCCGCCACCTTGCTTATCGCCTCACCTGCAGGAGGTTTAGCGATGATGCCGTCCAGAGGACCGCCCTTCTTGGTTGAATTCCTCGGAATCGATATTGCCATCGCTATTTCCGTCGCGCCGGTCGAACCAACGCTCCATCGGCTGGTTTAATTCTTCGTTGGAAATCTGTTGATCGCCGTTGGTATCAATCAAGTCGAAAAATGTGGTGGTTCCAAGGCGAATAAAAAACGATCCGCGGCGTCGAAATTCGTCGGGCGAAAGCTGGCCGTTGCCATCCACATCGGCGGCGCCCAGAAGCCGGCCCAATTCACCGGAGATTTCTTCACGGTTTGCCGTGCCGTTACCGTCCGTATCGAGTATTTCCAGTTGGCGCGATCTGTGGCCGCCGGATTGCGGACCTCCTTCGCGGCCCATCATAGGGCGATCGCCATCGGGACCGGGGCGCTCCGGGCCGCCTTGCGCCAGGGCGGTTGTGGCTAGACCGAGCACCAGGGCGCTAGTGACGAGGCCGGTAAAGGCGGATTTGCGGGGAAAAGGCATAGAGGTCTCCTCAGTTAAAAGATTGACTAGGCTTTACACGATGGCGACCCCGCATTTCCGTCGAAATGAGTTCAAATTTTTAGAAACCGCATTTTCTATTCAACGATGCCCATCCGCAGGAGGAGTTGGCCGAAGCCCGGCACTGGATCTGTAATGCCGTGGCGGCGCAGGGCATACCAATAGGTAGCGGCATTCACCGAGACCACAGGCTTGCCAAAGCGCGCTTCCAGCTCTTCGATCATGCCGACGATGCCAAGGCCGCCACCGACATGCAAAAGCGTATCGACATCTTTGTGGTCGATTTCTTCAAAACCGGCGTGGATTTGCGCCACCGTTACCTTGATGATCTCTTCCGATTTCTTGATCCGCAACGAGGTTGTGTAGGGAACCTCGAACCCCGCCGCCTCGTAATAATCTTGCGCGCTCTTTGAATTTTCGGCCGACATCGGCGCCAATATACCTATCCGCTTGGCGCCGATCGTCTTCAACGCGGCTTCGGTGGCGTCGGTCGCCAGTACGGTCGGCGTACCTTGCGCTTGCTCCATGAAACGAGCCCGGTAGTCCGCCTGCTGCTGGCGCGACCAGGCGTGCATCTCCAGAGAGGTGCCGCCAATAATCATATCGGGCCAGCACAATAGGCAACCGGGTACGGCGCCCAGAATGGCATCGGACGCCTTATCGTGGGCCGAAATATCAAAACGGTAGATTTGGTTGTTGATACCCTCGGGCCGCAGGGCCTCGTATTCTGGCTGCATGTTGGCGTTCTGCAGCGGGATCAACATGGCAAACGTTCCGCGTGGACCGAACCGGTCGGGCATAGACTTACTCCCTCTCTATCCCCTCACAATATCGTAGAACCGCGGCGTGGGGCAGGGCCGGATGAAAATGCGTCCTTTCATCGAATCAGAGAATCCGCAACCCTTCGGCCATCCGAAATATACCGGAGAGCGATTATGACCACCGATTTGCTTTATCTGACATTGAGCGCTGGTCTGTGCGCGGTTTTGTGGATTCCCTACGTTCTGTCGCGCATTCAAACCTGGGGCCTCGTCAACGCTGTCGGTTATCCAGAAAATCCGCCCGAGCTGCCGGCATGGGCCCAACGGGCTAAACGGGTCCATGAGAATATGGTGGAAAATCTGGCTCCATTTGCCGCGCTGGTTCTGGTGGCCCAGGTGACAGGCGCCGCCAATGAGACAACCGCGCTAGCCTCGTTGTTATTCTTCTGGTCGCGGGTTGCCCATGCGATCGTCTTCATCCTCGGCATTCCGTGGCTAAGAACATTGGCGTTTTTCGCCGCGTGGATCGGATTGGTGCTGATTTTCATCGAGATCATCGGCTGACCAGGCCGACGTTTGGTTCGGCGACGCTCAAGCCTATGTTCATAGCCTGGGTCCGGCGCCGCCGGGCAGTAACGGGTAAGCTATAATGACGACATTTCTTTGGTATGGCGCTGCCGCATTCGCAGAAATTGCCGGTAGTTTTGCGTTTTGGGCGTGGCTGCGTCTCGATAAAAGCGCGCTCTGGACGATCCCCGGGGCGATCCTGTTGCTTTTATTCGCAGTCGCGCTAACACGTGTCGATGCGGTCTTCGCCGGGCGC
>JBLHHE010000155.1:0-5949 GCA_047616465.1 Alphaproteobacteria bacterium | reverse complement strand
ACCAATCCATTTGGTGGCTGAATGCATGATCAGGTCGGCGCCATGTTCGAACGGCCGCATCAAATAGGGCGTGGCAAAGGTCGAATCGACCATCAGGGGGATCCCGGCGTCGTGAGCGACCTGGGAGACAGCCGGTATATCGAGGATCTCCAGGCCCGGATTACCGATCGTCTCGGCAAACAGCATCCGGGTCTCCGGCCGAATGGCATCGGCGAATTCCTGCGGATTTCGGGGATCGACCAGCGTGGTTGTAATGCCGAACCGAGGCAACGTGTGGAGGAACAAATTGTGGCTGCCGCCGTAAATATTGCGCGACGCCACGATATGGCCGCCCGTATCCATCAGCGTCAGTACAGCCAGGGTAAGCGCGGCCTGACCGCTGGCGGTAGCGATCGCGCCAACCCCACCCTCCAGCGCCGCCATGCGTTCTTCAAACACCGCGACGGTCGGGTTCGAAATACGCGAATAGATGTGACCCGCGCGCTCCAGGTTGAACAGGCTTGCGGCATGATCGACATCGGGAAATACATACGATGTCGTCTGATATATCGGCGCTGCCCGGGCGCCGGTTACCGAATCGGGATGCTGGCCTGCATGCAGACTAAGCGTATCGAACTTCAGGAATTTTGCCTCGACCATTGTGCCAGTCCTGCCGAAAAGGGGTCGACCCGCGGGCCGCCAATTCAGCGCCCGAGCGTCAGTGCGGCGGACCATAAACTATCTGCTTCGCGGCTTGAACCGGCCAAACGAAGCAAATGGCGCAAAGAAAAAGCCGCTCCGAGGGGGGAGCCATCGGAGCGGCGAAGTCAACAGGGAGGCATCAAGAGAGGATCTAGGGAGGATCCAATCGATGGGTTCATAAAAGAACCATCGACCAATTTCGTTAACAAACTATTACCAAAAGTTAAAAAGCAAACGGGCCCGAAAATTTCGAGCCCGTTTTCATGTAACTATTTGTTTTGATTGAATACTTATGTGTCGTTGCCGCTCGAACCCCCGATGCGCACATCGGCCATCCAGTCGGGAATCCGGCTTGGAACCGCCGGCTCATCCTGGGGAATGAGATCGGCACTAATCGGCGCGGAGGTATTTTCGGCCGGCTTACGGCCCGCCTTACGGCCTTTTTCAATGGCTTCATCGAGATCCAATTGCCGGCATAACCCGATGGTCACCGGATCACGCGGCTGGATCTGCGAAGAATTCCAATGGGTTCTGTCACGGATCGCATTAATCGTCGGCTTCGTCGTGCCGATCAGTTTCGATATCTGAGGATCGTTGAGTTCGGGGTAATAGCGCAGCAGATAGGCGATTCCGTCGGGTTTATCCTGACGCTTCGACAAGGGAACGTAGCGCGGCCCCTTAGTGCGTTTCACCGGCGCCGGGTTCTCCGTCGTTTTGAGCCGCAATCGGGCTGACGGGTCGGCAGCGCAACGTTCGATCTCTTCCCAGTCAACCTGGCCATTAACGACCGGATCGAGGCCGAGCATGCCAATGCCAACCTCGCCGTCGGCAATGCCCTGTATTTCAAGTTTATGCATACCGCAAAAATCGGCGATCTGATCGAACGTCAGGGCAGTATTCTCGACCAACCAAATGGCGGTCCCTTTCGGCATCAATGGGTCTGCCATCGAACCTCCTAGATCTGCACCTTGGCCGGTCTACAAAACCCTTTGCAGGCCGACGTGCAGGTTAAATTTCAAGGGTTTAAAGCTAGGCCTTATATAGGCTCGCTGCGGCGCAATTGCAAAGCACGACTAATCTATAGTTAATATGATTTTACCGATATGGGTGCTCGTTTCCATCAATTCGTGGGCGCGCGAGGCCTCGTTAAGGGGAAAAGTCTGGTGGATGACCGGGCTGATTTTACCCGCCTCGAACAAAGGCCAGACCCGTTCGCGAAGGGAGTCGGCGATTTTGCCCTTGAACGCCACCGGGCGCGGGCGCAGCGTCGAGCCGGTCACCGTCAATCGCCGGGTCATCACCCGGCCCAGATCCAGCTCGCCTTTCGATCCAGCCATCAAGCTGACTTGCAACAACCGGCCGTCGGAGCGCAGCAAACGAATATTTCGCGGCAAATAATCACCGCCAACCATATCGAGAATAACATCGACCCCAGCGCCGTCGGTGATCGATTTGATCTCGTCGACAAAGTCCTGTTCCTTGTAGTTGATCGCAGCTTTCGCCCCCAGCGTTTCACAAAAACGCGCTTTTTCAGCGTTGCCGACGGTGACATAGGCGGTGGCGCCAAACTCACGCGCCAATTGGATGGCGGTGGTGCCAATGCCGCTGGAGCCGCCATGGATCAGGATTGATTCCCCGGCCGCCAAATGGCCCCGGTCGAAAACATTGGTCCATACGGTGAAAAAAGTCTCGGGAATGCCAGCGGCCGTGACCATGCCGAAGCCGTTTGGCACCGGCAGGGCCTGGGCCGCCGGTGCGCTGGCATATTCAGCGTATCCCCCACCGGCGATCAACGCGCAAACGCTATCGCCTTCCTTCCATTGGGTCACGCCTTCACCGACAGCGGCAACTTCGCCGGCGACCTCGAGCCCGGGAATGTCAGACGCTCCGGGCGGCGGCGGATAGAGACCCAGGCGTTGCACCACGTCGGGGCGATTGACCCCAGCGGCTGCGACCGCGATCAATATTTCATCCGGCGCCGGCGCCGGAACCTGCCGTTCGACCGGCCGCAAAACTTCCGGGCCCCCGGACTCGGCAATCTCGATTGCGGTCATTGTCGTCGGCAAGCTCATCTCACATACTCTCCGAAATCCAGTCTGCGGCCCTTGGCGCTACTCTAGGGCCTTGCGGGCGCACTTTAGGCAGGTCAAACTTTGGGCACAACGGCCCTGAGATTATCAGTTGGGGAGCGATACAAATGAGCTTTGACGAAGAGGCAGAACCCCAGCATCCGGCGAACCGAAAGAAATTCGAGCCGATTAATATCGACGCCTTGTCGGTGGCCGAAATGAGAGAGTATATCGAGCACGCGAAAAACGAAATCCAGCGCGCCGAAGCGGAGATTAAAAGCCGGGAATCGCTACGGGGCGACGCGGACTCTTTATTTAAGAAATAGACACCTCACCGCGCCGGCACGGCGTCGGGTGATGGTAAGTTTGGAAGAGGCAGATGACCAATCCATACGAAACCGACGACTTGGGTAAGAACGCGGCGAACTTCACAACCCTGTCGCCGCTGAGCTTTATCAAGCGAACCGCATCGGCTTATCCGAACCGGGCGGCGGTGGTCCATGGCAGTATCCGGCGCAACTGGGCCGAGACCTATGCCCGCACCAAGCAGCTTGCATCCGCCCTGTCACAGCGCGGCATCGGCATTGGCGACTGCGTCGCTGTAATGTCGCCGAATATTCCGGAAATGCTCGAAGCCCATTTCGGCATCCCCATGACCGGCGGTGTCATTAACGCCCTCAACACCCGCCTCGACGCAAAGACCATCGCCTTCATTCTCGACCATGGCGAAGCCAAGATATTGCTCACCGACACCGAATTGTCGCCGGTCATCAAGCAAGCTCTGGAGTTGGTGAAAACCAAGCCATTTGTCATCGATATCTGCGACCCAGAGGGGCCGGGCGGCGAGCAGCTAGGCGAGATCGACTATGAAACTTTTATCGCCGGCGGCGATCCCGACTTCGAATGGTCGCTCCCCGACGACGAATGGCGCGCGATTGCCTTGAACTATACGTCGGGCACCACCGGTAACCCGAAAGGCGTCGTCTATCACCATCGCGGCGCTTACCTGAACGCGATGGGCAACGTCTTTACATGGGGCGCCACCAACCACCCGACCTACTTGTGGACGCTGCCAATGTTCCATTGCAATGGCTGGTGTTTTACCTGGGGCACCGCCTTGGTGGCCGGCACCAATGTCTGTTTACGCCAGGTGACGGCGAACACCATCTACGACGCCTTCGCCAAACATGGGGTGACCCATCTGTGCGGCGCACCGATTGTCATGCAGATGATCGTCAACGCGGGCGAGGAAGACCGCCAGCCCTTCGACCAGGATGTCGAATTCATGACCGCCGCGGCGCCGCCCCCGGCAGCCGTTCTGGCGCGCATGGCCGAACAGGGCATCCGGGTAACCCATGTCTATGGCCTGACCGAAATCTACGGTCCGGCCATTATCTGCGCGTGGCAGGACGAGTGGAATGATTTGCCGCCAGATCAACAAGCAAAATTGCAGTCGCGCCAGGGCGTTCCCTATGAGGTGCTTGAAGACGTCATGGTGGGCGACCCGGAGACGCTGGAACCGGTGCCACGCGATGGCGAGACGATGGGCGAGGTCTTTACCCGCGGCAATGTCACCATGAAGGGGTATCTGAAAAACCCCAAAGCCACTGACGACGCCTTTGCCGGCGGGTGGTTCCATACCGGCGATTTGGGCGTATGGCACCCGGATAATTATATCGAGCTGAAGGACCGCTCAAAGGACATCATCATCTCCGGCGGCGAGAACATTTCGTCGATCGAAGTCGAAGATGCGCTGTACAAACATCCGGCCGTCTCCGTCGCCGCCGTGGTCGCGCGGCCGGACGAAAAATGGGGAGAGACGCCCTGCGCCTTCATCGAACTGGCCCCCGGCGCCAGCGCCAGCGAGGCGGAACTTATCCAGCATTGCCGGGACAATCTGGCCGCCTACAAAATCCCCCGCCATGTCGTCTTCGGCGGCCTGCCGAAAACCTCGACCGGTAAAATTCAGAAGTTCGTCTTGCGCGAACAGGCCAACGCTTTGGCCAACGACGAGGCCGCAGCCGGATAACGATTCGGCCAGAACCTAGTACGACAGCAACACAGTTCCCCAAACAAAAACGGGCGGCCCTAAGGGCCACCCGTGCTAATCAGCGTCTGAGAAAAATCATCGAACTCACGCGCTTTCCATACTCGCAAGCGCATCTTTGACTTTTAATTTTTCCCGCTTGATCTGGGTAATGATGGTTTGATCTGGATTGGGGCGCTGTATTTCCTCGCCCAGCCGGTAATCGAGATCTGCATGCTTTCGTTTCAACTCGTCGGAATTGTCTTCCATCGATAGCAACGTCGTCTCCTTTTCGATCAGAGTTAACCCTGAAACTCTAGTCCTGATTCGGCCTATTTGCAAAGGCTCAAACTGCAACGGTATTCCCGCTTTCGTTGCATTCGCAGCCGGGCTTTATCTACCCAACAGCACAAACTATTCGCCGGGGTTTTTTGTTATAGTTAGAGCCGCTGTTGCGGCTAGGCAGTGATTGATAGGAACACCGGTTCGACAGGATTAAGCGTGGCGACCGAAAACACACAAGATACAGAAGAACTGCGGCAACGTCTGGCGGGGCTGAAAAGCGAACACCGCGATCTGGATGACGTGATCTCGCGTATTTCTGGCGAAGCGCCTTTCGACCAGCTGCAGATACAGCGGTTAAAAAAACGCAAACTAGTGTTGAAAGACGATATTTCGCGGCTGGAAGATATACTGCTGCCCGACATCATCGCCTGACGCCCGGCGGCGCGCGTTTATCGGCCGGCAGCCGCGGCCCGCACTTGCTTCTGTTTGTACATCGCACTATCGGCGCGCTGCAGCGCCTCACCGGCATTCTCTTTACCAGAGAACGTATAGGCCCCGTAGGAGGCGCGCACTTTGAGCCCCCGGTTCTGCCAGATTAGCGGCGTCGTTTCGATCGCTTGAGCCAAGATCGCGGCTTTTTCCGCCGCAGCGGCAGCATCCGATTGCGCCAGAATGACACCGAATTCATCGCCGCCCAGACGCCCAACCACATCGGATTCACGAACGTTGAGCGAAAAAATCTCGCCGATATGTTGTAGGGCTGCATCGCCGGCAGCGTGGCCATAGCGATCGTTGATTTCCTTGAAACCATCGATGTCGAAATATAAAACGCTCGACACCGAATTATAACGTTCCGAATAGGCGACCATACGGCTTAGCTCGCGCACA
>JBLHHE010000154.1:0-5949 GCA_047616465.1 Alphaproteobacteria bacterium | reverse complement strand
ATTCTAGTCCCAAATTTTCCCATGTCCGGTGTCGGGGCATATTGGTCGTAATTGTCAGGTGCCGCTGACGATAGCCATGCCATGTCATGGCCACAAGCCGCGTAGTATCGCGGCCAAAATCGCCAGCTAGGGCCGATCGGGGCCGACTGCCGGGCTCACCGCCATCCGCAACCAGGGGAATGGATCAGCCATCCTGATCTCGGAGAATATCCAGGGTCTTTTGTAAATCGCGATTATATTTTGCCTTCGTCGCGGCGATCTTCTCGTCATCCCAACGATAGAATCCTTCCTTGGATCGCATGCCAAATTTTTCTTCCGCCTGGAGCCGCTGTATCGTGGGGCCAGGTTCGGTGCCGTTGTCGAGCGTGGGGAAGATCGTCGATTGCGACGCAAAAAGGGTTTGAATGCCCGACACATCCTTCTGCAACAGGGGGCCTGCCGCGGCAAAGCGGAATCCGAAGCTGTATTGAACGACCGTGTCGATGTCTTCGAAGGTGGCATATCCGCCATCGACCAGGGCGAGCGCCTCACGCATGAGCGCCCCCTGAATGCGGTTACCCAGAAATCCTGGGATGTCCTTGTTCACCCGAACGGGCTTCTTGCCAAGTTGACTCATCACTGAATGGACTTCGTCCACGACGGACAGATCGGATCGCTCGCCGACAATGACTTCGACGCAGGGAACAAGATGGGCCGGCATGAAGAAATGAAGCCCGACCATTCGGTCCGCGGACTCAAGGTTGTCGGCAATGCGTGAAATCGGAAATCCCGAGGAATTGCTGGTCAGAGGCAGACGCCGGGGGGCTACTTTTTCGAGTTTAGCAAACACCTCCTGCTTGAGAGACAGTATCTCGGAGACACATTCAATGAGCAGAAAGGCGCCGTCCCAATTAACATCATCGATCGATGCAACCGCTCGGACTTTGCCAAAGCTCTGACCCGCCCCAATTTCGCCCGCGGAAGCAATTATGCTGCGTTCAAGGGTCTCGCGCGCCGCTTCGTTCGGTTCGACAATCTCCGCATCATGACCATTGGCGACAAATATGCTGGCAATGTCAGTGCCCATCGTGCCGCCGCCAATGACGACGCCCTTATTTCCGTGCATCGTGCCTTCCTCCAGATATTAGTCGCCCGCGGTGAGTTGGTGAGGTTAGGACGCCAGTTCGACGGTTGCAACGAACGCGCCCGTCAACTCCGATAATGATCTGCCGCCCGGGTTGGTGCGGCGGGGGCATTGACTTGTATCCGGTTTAGACCAAATTCGGCTCAGAGCGATCGACGAGAGCTCTTGTGCCGCCTCTTTTCCCGCTTGCGCGGTCCCGATCACAACCAGGAAGCAACACCCATGGCCGACACATCGACTTACACCCCGCCGAAGGTCTGGCAATGGGACGCCGAAAGTGGCGGGACTTGGGCCAAGACCAATCGGCCGATCGCCGGCGCCACTCACGACAAGGAGCTGCCGGTTGGGGAGCATCCGCATCAGCTCTACTCGCTAGCGACGCCCAACGGCGTCAAGGTCACGGTCCTGTTCGAAGAGCTGCTCGCGCTGGGCAAGAGCGACGCGGAATATGATGCGTGGCTGATAAAGATCGGCGACGGCGAACAATTCGGCAGCGGGTTCGTGGCGATAAACCCGAACTCGAAGATCCCCGCGATGCTCGATCGCAGTACCTCGCCGCCGACGCGCGTGTTCGAATCCGGCGCGATCCTGCTCTACTTGGCGGAAAAGTTCGACGCCTTCGTGCCGCACGAGCCGTCGGCGCGGGCCGAGTGCCTATCGTGGCTGTTCTGGCAGATGGGCAGCGCCCCCTATCTGGGCGGCGGTTTCGGCCATTTCTACCATTACGCCCCGGAGAGGTTGGAGTACCCGATCAACCGCTTCACGATGGAAGTGAAACGCCAGCTCGACGTGTTGGAGCGCAACCTGTCGGACCGGCGCTATCTGTGCGGCGACGAGTACAATATTGCCGACATCGCCACCTATGCCTGGTACGGCAACCTTGTGCTGAACAATGGCTACGGGGCGGCGGAATTCCTCGACGTGACCTCTTATACGAATGTCGTGAGATGGGCGACGGAGATCCAGTCACGCCCGGCAGTCCAGCGCGGCCGGCGGGTCAATAAGAACTCAGGACCGGAGGAACTGCGGCAACCCGAACGTCATAGCGCCAGCGATCTCGATTGAGCGGCAGCTTAAAATTCTGGTTGGACCAATAACCTCGCAAAGCCCGGAGGTTTTGCGAGGGGGTTTTGACACGCGAAAACCCGCGTAAATCCATGGCCTAGGGAAGTGCGTCAAAAATGCTCGCCTTAGCCGACCGGGTTCTTCTCGAAATACTCGATGTCCTGCGGCGACGGCGTCCACTCGGAGTTGCTCGGCCAGTCGACCTTGCGCGACGCCATGTCGCTGCCGTAGCGCACCCGGAACAAAAGCGTGCGTTCGGGTCCATTTGTGTACTCGTGCACCTCGCCCGCCGGGTGGACGACGAACCCGCCCGGCTTGACCTCGATGGTAGTGTCAGGCGTTTTCATGATGCCGCCGCCCTGGGAGCAAAAATAGATTTCCGTGGCGCCAGGGTGGCAGTGGTTGGGGCTCACCTGCCCGGGCTCCCAACAGGCGACTGTAACATCGCCTTCGCCGACGCGGCCGAGGATTTTCTCGACGTGTTTTTCGGGGTCGAATTCCTGCTCTTCTTGAAGCGTAAAGGCGTGCATCGCTTTTCTCCCTGATTTATCTGCTTTGGTGCAAGGCCGCCGCCCGGCGCGCAGTTCCACTCAAGACGCGCCAGGCCACCATGTCGCCTCCGGCATCGGCACGTAGAACACGCGCAGGAAGATGACATAGGCCAAGATGCAGGCCACAAGCGGCACGATTATAGCCAGAACCAGGTTACGGCGCGTTTTGTCCTGTGTCAGATAGATCGACGCCAACGTCAGCATCAGGAAGCTGGAAAGCCAGAACCCGAGGCCGTTCAGAACTAAAACATAGGCAAGCACGATCGCGCAGAACACAAGCAGGTCGATGACGACAAGCCGGTTCTCGCGAAACCCATCGACGATGTCCGGGGCACGCTTTAGGACGGCCGCCAGGACGACGCGCGCGAGCAGGGCCACGGCGATGCCTAGAATGAGGTACGTAGCCAGAAGCGGAAATATCCAGTCCTTTGGTCCATCGCCAGTGCTTGACAAGGACACTGCACCAATGCCGAAAAGGACCAGCGCCGTCAGAAGGTCTCGATCCATCAATCTCTGCATGCGGTTTCCTCCCCTAACTCAACCATGGCCACCTACTCTTCCTCGCCCCGTTCGCTCGCACGTTCCTGCGCCAGATCCCTCCTGCGTGTCCATACTACGAAGGAAATTGAGAGAATACTGAGCGCGATGAGGATGATGTTGACTGTGCCGGTGAAAAAGATCCTGCCGATTGAACTTGCATCGGATATGTACAAGGCCTGTACAAGAGAGGGTTCAATGATCGGGCCCAGAATCAGGCCGAGACCAATGGGGCCGGGATGGAAACCCAGCCGCTTGACAAGGAAAACGAACACCCCAAGCCCAAGCATGATGTACACGTCGAAGATATTGTTTCGGATCGCAAAGGCTCCGATGACGGCCAACAACATGATCAGGGGAGCCAGAAGCCGCAGGGGAATGCTGATTATTCGAACCAACAATGGCGCAAACAAGCTGCCAAGGATGAACGTCACAATCCCCGCAAACAACAGAGACCAACCGAAAGAATAGACGAGCGTTCCGTTGGTCTGGAAAAGTTCTGGGCCGGGGTTCAAGCCTCGCAGCATGAGTGCGCCGGCTATGACTGCGGCGGGCGCTGAGCCCGGAACACCCAGTGTAATCAATGGGATCATCGCCGCTGGAGCCGCTGCGTTGTTGGCGATCTCCGACGCGGTTACGCCGCGCAAGTCTCCCTTGCCATAGCCGCTTTTATCCTTACTCCATCGCACCGCCTCGTTGTAGGAGACCAAAGCGGCGATGGGGCTGCCGGCGCCAGGCAGGATTCCGATGAAGGCGCCGATCACCGCAGAGCGAATAACGTGCACCGGATGCGAGAGTACCTTTTTGATCGTCTTGAGGGTTTCACCGCGCTTGGGTTTGTACTCAGCGACAAAATCCTTTTTGCGCATCTCGGTGACCATGGAAAGAACTTGCGGTATGGCAAAGACGCCGATCAGCGCGGCGACGAGGGACACGCCGCCGCGAAGCTCGGGGATGCCAAAGGTGAAGCGCGCTAGTTCATTGCCATGACTGATCCCGACAGAACTAATCAGCAGTCCGATCGCGCCGCCGGCAAGTCCCTTCAAAATAGAGTCGCCAGCCAAGCTACCAATAATAGTCAGAGCGAAAACCCCCAGCCAGAAGAACTCGGGCGGACCGAATTTAAGGGCAATCGCGATCATCGGCCAAGCAAGCAGCAGGTAACATGCGGCACCAAATACGGTGCCCAAAGCTGAACTGAAGCAGGATGCTACGATCGCTTCTTGTCCGCGTCCCTGCAGGACCATGGGATGGCCGTCGAAGGCGGTGGCCATCGCCGCCGGTGTTCCCGGAGTGTTCACGAGCACCGCTGGTATGGCATCAGAAAACATCGCGCAGACATAAAGGCCACCCAACATGGCGATGCCTGCCCCAGGCTCTAGGGCAAATGTGAAGGGTACGAGCAATGCCGTTCCCATCGTGGCGGTTAGGCCTGGCAGAGTGCCAACCACCATGCCTATCATCACACCAACGGTGAGCCAAAGCAGGTATGAAGGCGTGAGCGCCAGCATTAGACCTTCGATCATCGAGAAAGTCCTAAAGTGATTGCGTTGTCTGTGTCTGAGCGTTTTTTACGAGCGTTTCCTAACGCACGCAGGCAGTCGATATAAGACGAGGAAGATAGTCGACTTCATGCCCATGCAAACAGGCTGCCCTGGCATCTTAACTTGCGATGCGAGGGCAGCCTGGAACCGCGGAAAGCCTCTATTTTGAGAATTTCTTTACCGCGGCTTCGATATATGCTTTGGCTTCCGCCGGTGTCTGACGTATTGGCGTTAGACCGTTTTTTATCACCAAGTCTCTGACTTTTGCGTCGGCGGTCGCCTCAAGAAGAGCTTTATTCAGAATCGCGACACGATCAGCCGGCGTTCCCGGAGGCGCCATAATGCCCCACGTCGTCGTGTACGTCCATTGCGGCTCATTCGGAACACCTGGCAGCGCTTCCGAGGGCGCAGTACCAGCTACTACGATCGTGTCTAACGTTGCGGCATGCTTGACGGCATGTGATGACGCAGTCATTCCAGCATCCACGTGTTTGCCCAGCAACATAGGTATCATCTTGCCAACGCCTCCCGAGACCGGGACATAGGCTGTTTCGATCCCGAGTATTTCAGCGAGTTCGGCATAATTCGCTGCACCGGTGCTACCGACGCCCGCGACAGTCAGCTTGCCTGGATTTGCCTTGGCGGCAGCGACAAATTCCTTGAGGGAACTGTACTTGCTACCCTTGGGAACCATGAGGGCGCCCAAGGCGCTTGCAGTCATCCCAATATAGGCGAACTCACCTGGCTTGAAGCCAACATCTTTTCCTCTGGCAGCTATAACGATATTCGGAACGACAACGTTGCTAATCGTGTAGCCATCCGGCTTCGAGCGGTTCAGTTCATTGAACCCGACCGCGCCACCGCCGCCGGTCTTGTAGACAATCCGCACCGCGACGCCCAGCGCCTTTTCCAAACCGGGCTGGAGCCTACGCGCCTGTTGATCGGACCCGCCACCTGGAGAGTACGGAACAATGAACGTGATGGGTTTATCAGGGTAGCTATCCGCGCTGGCGGTGCCGAACGCTGCGATAGCCGTCATAAGGCCTAAGCCCACGGCGAGGAGCCTACCTCCTTGATACTTATGCTGTTTTGTCATTTTCATTTCCTCTCGTGCTATTTATTTTTATCT
>JBLHHE010000153.1:0-5953 GCA_047616465.1 Alphaproteobacteria bacterium | reverse complement strand
GCTTGGCGACAAATTTAGCGGCGAAAAGCGATACCCCAGCCTGCCAGATGAACAAGATCAACACCCCGGCTGCCACCTTGGCAGTAATCTTGGCGCGAAGCGGAGTGCCCCATAGAATGTTGGCGAGAAATCCGTAAACTTTTGCGAGAACCGCGAGGGCCTTTGCCAACGCCGGATTAATTTTGATGGGAGGGTTGGTTGGAATCTGATTGATAGCGTCGGTGCTCATCGGTTTATCCCTCGCCAGGCGGCGTACTTCTGCTCGAACGCCTGGGCGGTCCGCATAAACGCAATACCGAGACCGGTGATCACCAGGATCGTCGCCAGCACACCGGCCATGTCGAAGTTACGCGAGGCGGTGATCAGCTCTTCGCCGAGACCGCTGGTCGACAGCAAAAATTCCGCCGCGACCATGCCGACCAGGGCACGCCCGGCGGCCTGGCGAATGCCAGTCAAGGCATAAGGCAGCGTATAGGGGATGAGAATATCGCGCCAAATGGCGATTTCCGAAGAACGGAACGATTTCGCCACCTCCAGCAATTCGGGTTTGACGCTGCGCGCGCCTTCCAGCGTGTTGTAGAGAATGGGAAAGTAGGCGAACAGATAAACGACTAAAACCTTGGGCCAGAAATCGAAGCCGAAGATCGACATGACGAACGGGATCAACGCGATCATAGGTGTCACGTAGAGCATCAATATGTAGGATTCGAGCGCCACCCGCAGGGTCGCGAACCGCGCCAAGACGATCCCGAAGGGGATCGCGCCCAACAGCGCCAACGTAAATCCGGTCGTAAATAATTGGACCGACTGCAGTAACGAGAGAAGATACTCCTCGTCGTGTACCAAATACTTATACAGCCGAGGAATCGTCCCCGGGTGATCGCCGCCGCCGATCAAGGGCGCCATGATCGCCTGGTTCGACGACCAGCCGACCCATTCCCACAATAGACCACCAGCCAACAAACTAAGGAACACCGTACCCCAGCGCACAGACCTGCGGTCGGAATTAACCAGCGCGAGAAATTTACTCATAAACCATTCCAGGACTGGCGGGGGCAACCCAATCGCGGCTGCCCCCGACCCGTCTCGACGTCACGTCATTTGGTCTTCGCAACCAACGCCAACGCATCCTTGAAGATCGTTTCATCGATCATGCCGGCATGAGAGACCGGGGTTTTTTCTGGATTGATTCCGGCTTTACCCTTGGTGCGTTTGCCAACACCCGTTTGGATGGCGATCGCCTTCTCCATGCGGGTTTTGTCCAGCCCGGCATGGTTGCGCGGCCAATAGTTCAAGCCGGTGAAGATCTTCAACGCCGCAATCGAATCGTCGATACTCCGCCCGGTCGGGGCAGCCATCCTGGCGATATCGTTCCACTTACTCTCATCGTAGAGCATATTCATCGCTTCGATATGCGCAGCGGCCATCCGAACCAAAGCATCACGCCGTTCGGCGATGACCTTTTTATTCGATACCAGCACCACATAGTGGCTGCCCGGGGACGTCTCCTCGACCCGTGCAACGATTGTGATTTTTTTGCCGCTTTCGCGCTCGATCACGGGAATATCGTCGCTGTGCAACACCCCGAAATTGATCTGACCGGAAACCATCGCGGCAGCGACATTGGCGCTCAAATTGACCGTCGGTACGTCTTTGTCGGGAAGCAGCTTGCAGGGCCGGATCATGTTGGCCAACTGAATCCAGCGGGCGCCACGGGGGCTGTCAACGCCAACGGCCTGACCCTTAACGCTCTCGCACGTATTCAGGGCCGGGTCCATCGAGCCCAGCATCCAGTCGTTGATTTCCATACCGCTGATCGCCTTCAGTGGCACACCGGCATTCGACACCATCACCGCGACCGGCGGGGTCGGCGACATGGAAAGGTCAACGTCGCCAGCGACGACGGCGCGGGCGGCGCCAACACCGGAATTCATCGGCCGTAAGTCTACATCGACGCCGTATTTCTTATAGAAACCGGCATCGCGCGCCACATAGGCATACACCGAGCCGAAAATCGGCGGCACGCCCGGTAGCGCGAAGGTCATCTTTTGGTCCTGCGCCGAGGCTGTCCCAGAGGACAGTATGGCGGCCAGCATTCCGAGACCAATCGCCGTTGCGGCAATCGGTTTTTTAAGCCGGTTTGATTTGAAAAAGCTCATCTCATTCCTCCCTGTTGGTTTCACTGATTAGGTTAAGGCTTCTTTTCCGTCCTTCAATTTACGTCGAACTCCGCAGCCCGTACTTCGTCCATTAAGGTGCCCCAAACATGCTCGCGAAGTTCGGAGAACCTTGGATGAGCAAGCGTGGAGCGGTCACGGGGCGACGGTAGATCGACATCGATAACTTCGAACACACTGCTTGGTCTCCCCTTGAGGACAACCACACGGTCGCCCATCAACACCGCTTCTTCGATGGAATGGGTGACGAAGACCATGGTCATCGGCCGCATATCCCAAATCCTCAGCAGTTCGAATTGCAGGATCTCGCGGGTCTGCGCATCGACCGCGGCGAAGGGCTCATCCATAAGCAGCACGCTGGGCTCCATCGCCAGGGCGCGGGCCAGGCCGCAACGCTGCTGCATGCCGCCGGATAATTGATACGGAAATACGGTCTCGAACCCTTCGAGCCCTACGAGCTTAATAAAGTAGAGAACTTTCTCGTTGATTTCGGCCTTGCTGACGCCGGCCAACTTTAGCCCGTATCCGACATTCTGGGTCACCGTTTTCCAGGGAAATAGGCCGAAATGCTGGAACACCATGGCCACGCCCTCGCGCGGTGTGGTCATCAAGTCGCCCTCGATGCGAATTTCGCCTTCGGAGACCGGCATCAGCCCGTCGATACAGCGCAGCAAGGTGGTCTTGCCACAGCCGGACGGCCCGACGACGGTGACGATCTCGCGCTCGCGAAATTCCAAATTGATGTCCTGAAAGACTTGAAGATCGCCGTACCGCTTGCCGACGCCGTTGATCGCGATTCGCGCCGGCTTACCGGTTTGCCCACTCGTGGCATTATCTGCCTGGAGATTTACGCTCATTCCGCCCTGCTTAAGTCTTTGTTCGACAAGCGGTATTTAACCACTAAGCCATAATTCAGAAATTCCACTTTACAGGTTAAACGCAATTAGGAAACACCGCGCTCAAATTACCGCGAGCCGATCCTGCACCAGCGTACAGGGGCGTATTGGCGAGCGGAACTAGACTAATTGACCATGAGGACGCGGTTACCGCACCTGCCACTCCCGACGCCCCCCCCCTCCTACCTTTTCATTTCGTCGCGCGTCCCTGGTGCCACTATAGTTGCGCCAACAAAAAATAAATCTTGGGGAGAACGGTCATGAGTTTACGTATCGGCGTGTGCGGTCTTGGCATTATGGGAGGCGCGTTCGCCGCCAACCTGGTGAAAAATGGCTTTCAAGTTACCGGCTACGACCCAGCGCCTGCCCGGGCGCGAAAATTTAAAGCGGCCGGCGGCACTGTGGCCAAAAGCAACACCGAGGTAGCCCGGAAATCCGACATCGTCATTACGTCCGTGCCGACCGCTGCAATTCTCGACGACGTAATCCAGGGCAAAACAGGCCTACTCGCCGGCGCCAAGAAGGGACTTATCGTGCTCGAGTGCAGCACATTGTCGTTCGATGAGAAAGAGCGCAACCGTGCGGCCCTGGCCCAAAAAGGCGTGGTCATGCTCGATACCCCGGTCAGCGGCGCGGGCCGACAGGCCGAGGCCGGCGAGATTTCAATCATGGTCAGCGGACCCAAATCCGCTTTCAACAAAGCAAAGCCGATGCTGCCGGGGTTTTCCAAGGTGCAGTATTATATCGGCCCGTTCGGCGAAAGTTCGAAACTCAAATTGCTCATCAACATGATGATTTGCGGCCATAATGCCGTATTGGCCGAGGCGATTACCCTGGCACGCGCGTCGGGGGTGGACCTGAAAATGTTCCAAGAGGTGTTAAAGCCGTCTGCCGGTAATTCCCGGGTCGTCGAATATCGCGGGCCCCTGATGTTCGCGGACGAATATGCCGATCCCCGGGTCAAAACCGCCGATCTGACCATCACTATGAAGGACAACGATCTGATCGAACAATATGCCAAGGACTATAATGTGCCGGTACCGGTGTTCCTGCTCAGCATGGCTCCCACATTCGCGGCGCTGGCCCAAGGTTACGGCAGCGAAGACCCCGGCGTGATCACGCGCATCTATGAGCAGATGGCCGGTATTCCGCGCCAGAAGAAAGCGCCGGCCAAGCGGCGAAAAGCCGCTAAGAAATAACTTCAAACAATTCGGTAACAATCATTAGGAGGAGCTGACCATGGCAATCGACGTAGGGATAATTGGGCTCGGCAATATCGGGAGTGGCGTCGCCAAAAACCTGATCAAGGGCGGATACAAAATAGTCGGTTACGACATCGATCCGGCGCGCGTAACTGACGCCGGCGCAGAGCCCGCCGAGGACGCCGGCGCGGTGGCAGCAAAAAACGATCTGGTGATCGTCGCCGTGCCCAACCTGGCGGCTTATCAGGCCACGATGACGGCCCTGTCAAATGCCGGAAAGCGGGACTTGGTCGTTGCTGATTTGTGCACCTTCCCTGAGGAAACCAAAGAATCCACGCGGGTGCTATTGGCGGCGGGGGGCGAGGTGTTGCTCGATTGCCCGGTTTCTGGCGCTCGGCCCCAGGCACAGGCCGGCGAATTGGCAATGACCGTCAGCGGCGAGAAAGCGGCATTCGATCGCGTCGAAGAAGCGCTCAACGGGTTTTGCAAATCGGTAATTTATGTCGGCGAATTCGGCGCCAGCATCAAAATCAAATACATTCTGAATCTCATGATCTCCATTCATAATTTGACCTGCGCCGAGGGTTTCGTGATGGCGCGCAAGGCGGGAATCGATCTCGATCTGTTCGTAAAAGTGGTGCGCGAAAGCGCCGCCAACAGCCGCATCTTCGAGACGCGCGCCAGCCAATGGACTTCTGGCGATTACGAAAACAACATCACCGCCGCACTGTCGATCCAGTTGAAGGACAAGGTCATTATCGAGGATTACGCCAAAAAACTCGGCGTGCCGACGCCGCTCTTCGATGTTGCCGGGTCCTATTACGACGCGGCGGCCGAACGCGGCTGGCAGGACAAGGACGCCGCGGTGATCCTCGAATTGCTGGAAGAAGCCGCCGGTATTCCCCGCGATCCAGTGTAAGTGTTGATCGGCGCGACGGGCGATTGAGACGTTACACTACCGTATCAATTGCGCCATTCAGGCGGTGGCACCGGGGTCCAGGGGCGATCGAGGCCCAGATCGTCGACGATCGCGTTCGCCGCTATGTAGCCGGGGGCGCCGTTGATGCCGCCGCCATTGCCGGTCGAGGAACCGCAGAGATACAGACCCTCGACCGGGGTGCGGGTGCCCGATAAGAGGGGATGGGGCCGGTTAATGCCCAACTGCGAGGGAATATAGGCGCCCATGCGCACTGCGCCTTGGTGCATGTTGACGTTGTGGCGCTCGACGTCGAGCGGCGTGAACAGGAATTCGGCGCGCACATTGTCGGCGTCGAGGTTCGGCGCATATTCGCGCCACACGTCGAGGATGCGCTGCGCATACGCGTCTTTGTTGCGGTCCCAATTTTCCGCATCGCCGTCGACCGCATAGGGTGCGAACGGCCACCAGAACGCCGAGTGACCGCCGGCCGGGGCGTAGGTCGGATCGACAAGGCTATTACAGGCGCCGTTGCCCATCAGCACGTCGGGGAATTTATTGGCCCCGCAATCTTCGAAGCACTGTTCGACCTGTTCGATATCGTCCATGCCGAAGAAAATATTGAAGGCCCGGTCTATATCCGGATCGAACGCCCGGGATTTGTAGATCGGGCGATCGCGCAGCGCCAAATGCAACGTGACCAAACTGTGATTACCCCAGTGCCATCCGTTCAACTTGTCGCGGACATCTTCCGGAAACAGC
>JBLHHE010000152.1:0-5965 GCA_047616465.1 Alphaproteobacteria bacterium | reverse complement strand
CATCCGTGTAGCCCAACAGCTCTCCCTGCAAAGCTTTCTGCGCCGCAGCAATAACCTGTTGCGGCGCCGGCGTTGAGGGCTGTCCGACTTCCAAGTGCAAAACGTCCTCGCCCGCCGCCGCGAGTTCATTGGCGGCGCGCATCACGTCCATGACAATGAACGGATCAATCAGCCCGCGCTGGGCAACTTTCAAAGCCATCTTACTGTTCTGCCGGCTGGCGCAACGAAGGGCTCACTTTTCATCCGCGCTAACCGCCAGGCCGTGGGCGCGCGGTTCAGCGACAAATTGACAAGTGGGTTCCCGCGGTAATCCTTTGGGACATTTGAACCCGTTGAACCGCCCCAGCCCTTCCTGGAACTGCAACGCGTAGCCGGCCTGCTCCAGAAATGCCTGCACCGGCTTGGGCAACCCGGGCTCGGCGATCATGATATCCGGACCGCCGGTGTTGTAGGCGCGCGCTTGGGTGACCGCGACGCCGAAATCGCGATCGGTTGTTAATGTATCCAGCGCCACCGCCGCCAGGGTCATCGGCGAGCCGCCAGACATTGCCGCCCCAAAGAACACTTGGTCGGTGACCGGGTTGGCAACGATAACGGCGCTTGGCAGGCCGGCGCGCGCGCTGGTGGCCGGAACCGCCAACAATATACCGGTGCCAGGTGCGGCCTTGTCTGCGCCAAAAGGCCGGTTGAGGGTAAACGAACAAGCAACGGCTTGACCCTTCACATCGACGGCGACCAACGACACCCCATCATGGCGCCCGCGCGCAGAAAAATCGGTGATCGCCCCTGTATCCGCCCCCGGATCCAGTGATGCGGGCTGGTGGCGGCTGCTATCGTGCCCTGCCACAAGTTTGGCGACGGCATTGTCGGAGACCACGTCCCCTTCACCGCGCCCCGCATAAGCGCGCGCGGCTACTTCAGCCAGTAAATGTAATCGTTGCCCGGCATCCCCATCCGAATAGCGGTCATCACCCTGACCGGCTGCCCATAGTTGCGCTGCTACAACACCGCCTTCGGCAGGCATCGGCGGAAAATAGATCCGACTGGTGCCCAGTTCGATTTCTATCGGTTTCAGTAATTTCGGCCGGTAATCGCGTAGGTCATCGGTTGTTATTGCCGCGCCCGTCTGCTGGATCGCTTCGACAAGCTGACGGCCGAGTTGGCCATTGTAGAACTCGCCTGCGCCGCGGGTCCGGATGACCGACAACACCGCAGCCAACTCGATCTGGCGAACCACGCGGCCTTCGGTAATTTCACCATTGTCGAGCCCAAAGATACGACGCGCCTCCGGGTCACTGCGCAGCGTACCCGCAGCGATCTGCAAATCGCGGGCAAACGCGCGCGAAATAGGATGTCCACCGCGCGCAAAATTTTCAGCTGGCACCAACAAGTCAGCCCAATTCAGCCTGCCATAGCGCGCATGCACCAAGGCCATGCCCCGGACGTTCCCGGGAATAGCTATAGTCGCGCCTCGGTCTCCGCTGGCCGGAACGCCAGCCAGGAATTCGACGGCCTCGACCCGGCTGTTCTC
Source organism: Alphaproteobacteria bacterium (assembly GCA_047616465.1). GTDB lineage: Bacteria > Pseudomonadota > Alphaproteobacteria > UBA6615 > UBA6615 > JABDJY01. The sequence continues at coordinate 4,434 of JBLHHE010000152.1, read as the reverse complement.
CCGGTCATGGATGAGGCACACCCCGCCGCCACCAAGGCTCGCGCCGCCGGGCATGGTGACCGCCAAGGTGAAATACGCAGCCACCGCCGCATCGGCAGCACTACCCCCGGCCGATAATACGTCGCGGCCAATCAGGGCGGCACGGGGCTCATCGACCACGATTCCCCCAAAGAACCCCTCTAAGAACCCGGCCTGGCCCTCTTCCAACCCGTTCCCCCCGCAGGCGCCCAGCCCCAGAGCCAAGAATAAAGGTAACTTTCGCCCTAATTGACGCCACATTCGCGTGTACCTACTTTGTTGTAATGGCACTGGAACTGAACCTATGCGTACGGTAGTTCGTTTTCTCTCGGTAGCGATCATACTGATTGCCCTGACAAGCGCACCAGCGGAAAGTCAGGGTAATCGTATTGGTCTTGTCCGCGATGCGGAAATTGAAAATATCATCCGGCGCTACGCAACGCCAATTTTCAGTGCGGCGGGTCTATCGGCAGAATCGGTCAATATACACCTGGTTAGGGATAATCGGCTGAACGCCTTCGTTGCCGGCGGCCAGCGTCTATTTATAAACACTGGGTTATTGATTCGGGCCGAGAGCGCCAACGAGGTTATCGGTGTCATTGCCCACGAAGCGGGGCACATCGCCGGCGGTCACCTGGCGCGTATCCAGGAAGAGTTGCGCAACGCCGAACTCAAATCGATTCTGGCCGCCGTCATCGGCGTCGCCGTGGGCGCCGCAACCGGCGATGGCGCGGCGGCCGGTACAATCATTCTCGGCGGACAGGGAGCCGCGCTTACGGACTTGCTGAAGTATAGCCGCACGCAGGAAGCAGCGGCCGATTCGGCGGCGCTAAAATATCTCGACTCGACCGGTCAGTCAGTACGCGGCATGGCCAATTTCTTCCGGTTGCTGCAGAGCGACGTTCGGCTGCAGGGCGGCCGCGAGCACCCCTATTTGTCGAGCCATCCCTTGACCAACGACCGCATTAGCTCGGTTGAAAATCACCTCGCCCTATCGCGCTACGCCGACGCGAAACCGGAACCCAGTCAGGTCATCGACCATCAGATGATGCGGGCCAAACTCATTGGCTTCATGCAGCCCCTCGACAACGTTCTCAGAATATTCCCCAAGACCAACGGCTCTGTTCCGGCTCGTTACGCCCGCGCCACAGCCTACTATCTCGAAGGAAATTTGGCCGTTGCGATCCCGTTAATCGACGGACTGATCGCGCAAGCCCCTAGGAACCCATACTTTCACGAACTGAAAGGACAAATGCTGTTCGAGAACGGTCGCATCGAAAAAGCGCTCGCGCCGTACGGCAGATCGGTCGAGCTCGCGCCGGAAGAACCGCTGCTGCGCACAGCCCTGGCGCGCGCGCAGATCGAGACCGGAAACGCCGGTCTATTGGAACAGGCCAAATCGCATTTGGAGGCCGCCGCAATCCGCGAGCCGGAAATGCGCGAAACCTGGAGATTAACCACTATTGTTAACGGACGCCTTGGGCAGATGGGCGAAATGGCGTTGGCCCAGTCCGAGTTTGAGCTGCTGGGCGGCGAACATGTCGCCGCCAGGACACTGGCTGACCGAGCGATCGATCAATTGCCAACGGGCTCTCCTGGGTGGCTGCGGGCGCAAGATATTCGCGCCGAAGCGCAGCAGCGTATTAACTCTAAATAACACACACAGTCACCTTTGCGTTACAGATGGCCACAACGGCTTGCTTCGTTAATAGGTGCTCGACCATGATCCGGCCTCGCGTCGAATATAGGAGTACGTATGTTTAAAGGTTCCCTTGGAGCGACCCTGGTCGCCACCCTTATGGTCGCGCTCGTCGCCTTGGCGATTTTGGTGCCCGGTGAGCGCGGTGGTGAGCAGAGTGTCGAACAGCCGGCCGCCGCCGACAACAGCACATTGGCAAGCGGCGGGGGTCCTTTCACGGCGCTGCAGAAAAATGAAATCCGTAATACGGTGCGCGAATTGCTGTTGGAGAATCCACAAGTCATCGTCGATGCCCTTGAAACGATTCAATCTCAGCAACAACGCTCGGAGGGGCAACGCCGTCAAAATGCCGTTACGGCACGCGCCGACCAATTGTTTAACTCTCGCAGCGACCCTAGCGTCGGCGACCCCAAGGCAAGTGTGACCATCGTCGAATTTTTCGATTACCAGTGTCCCTACTGCCGCCGCATGGCCCAACAGCTTGCCAAACTGAACGAAGAAGATCACGATTTGCGGATCGTCTACAAAGAGTACCCGGTCTTCGGACCCGCCTCGACATTAGCCGCCAGCGCCGCCCTAGGCGCCATGCGCCAGGGCAAGTACGAGGAATTCCATCTTGCCATGATGGGCGTTCGCGGTGCGCCGTCGGAACGCACAATTTTTCGGGTGGCGGAACGTATCGGCCTCGACGCCGGACGCCTTCGCGCCGACATGAACTCGGCAACACCACAACGCCTGTTTCAGCGTAACCGCCAGTTGGCGCAGGAGCTTGGCATACGTGGCACACCGGCCTTTGTCATCGGAGATCAGGTCTTACCGGGCGCCATCGAAATAGACCGGCTGCGGGAACTCATCGCCGAACAGCGCAAAGCACAAGGTTGAGGCCGGTAAGTCCCCGCACCGCCTTGGTCAGGCCTCGGCGTCGGGCTGCACTTCGGGTAACGCCCGCTGGAAAGCTTCCAACGCCATGCAGGTGGCATTGATCCGCATCGCGGTTGGGTAACCCGACATATCGCAACCGAAACGCTCGGCGTTATAGACCTGGGGGATCAGGCAGCAATCGGCCATTGTCGGCGTGTTGCCATGGCAGAATTCACCGGTCTGGGAACTCGCGGCGAGCATACCCTCAAGGCCGTACATCCCTTCGGCGATCCAGTGCTTGTACCAGGCGTCGTTGCGCGTCGCCTCGTCGGTATCGAATATTTCGTCGATGCGACGTAAAACACGCAGATTGTTCAGCGGGTGAATATCGCATGCGATGGCCGCCGAAAGGGACCGCACCCGGGCGCGGCCGCCAGCATCGTCTGGCATGAGGCGTGGCGTATTGGGGTGGGTTTCATCGAGATATTCGATGATCGCCATCGATTGCGTCACCACCGTGCCATCGTCGTCGACCAATGCCGGGACCAGTCCTTGCGGATTGACCGCCAGGTACGCCTCGCTCCGCTGATCCTTTCGACGCAGATGGACCGACTCCCGGTCGGCGTCTAACCCTTTGATATTAAGCGCGATACGAACGCGGAAGGCCGCCGACGAGCGATAATAGTCATAGAGCTTCATTGATATCTTCTCCCCGATATTCCGTCACTCGCAGACACTTATCGTACTGCTCGCCTTACGCCAAATTGTGAATTTCCAGCGGCGGCACTTTGTCGGCCGGTTCAAAATGAAAGACACGGCCATAGAAAGTTAGCTCGGCCACCAACGCATGTTCGACGTTCTCGGCCATTCGAAAACCGTGCCCCTCGCCTTCGAACGCCAGATAGGCCACCGGAATACCCTTCGTCTTCAGCGCGTCGACCATGGCTTCGGCCTGGTTCGGCGGCACCACCTTGTCATCCAGCCCTTGTAGGAAGATTACCGGGCAGTCGAGCTGATCGGTGTAATTGATCGGTGAACGCTCGCGGTAGAGCGCTTCGCTTTCGGGCAACGGCCCTATAATCCGGTCGAGATAACGGCTCTCGAATTTATGGGTGTCTCGCGCCAGAGCCATCAGGTCGCCGATACCATAATGGCTGGCGCCCGCTGAAAATGTGTCGCGGAACGTCAGAGCGGCCAATGTGGTGAAACCGCCGGCGCTGCCGCCGCGGATCATTAGCCTTTTAGGATCGACAACACCACGCGCCACGAGAGACTCGGCGCCGGCAACCATATCGTCGACGTCGGCTATTCCCCAATTGCCATAGAGCGCCTCGCGATAGGCGCGGCCGAACCCGGTGCTACCGCGGTAATTGACGTCGAGGACAGCGAAACCGCGGCTGGTCCAAAACTGAATGGAGAGGCTGAGAGCGGCCGAAGCAGCGCCTGTCGGACCCCCATGGCCGCGCACGATAAGTGGCGGCAATTCGCCAGCGGGCGCTTCGAAATTCAAGTTTTTCGGCGGATAGTAAAAGCCGTAGGACACCGCGCCTCCGGCGGTCGGAAACTCGACGGACTCTGGCTCGGAGAGATAACCCGCATCGAGATCGACCACGCTCGAGTACCGGAGAACCGTGTGTTCGCCGGATACAATGTCGAGACGCACAAGTTGCGGTCCCATGGTCGCCGATGAGCCAACGAACAGCACCGTATCGCCGCTAACGCGAACCCCTGAAATATCGCTATAGGGCAATTCGAAGGGCTCGAAACGATCGCCGATTATGACACCCAACTGCCACATGCCAGCCTGGCCGCAGCTGGCAATAATGCGGCCATCTCCCGCAACCCCGTAAGTCGAC
>JBLHHE010000151.1:0-6013 GCA_047616465.1 Alphaproteobacteria bacterium | reverse complement strand
GTCGCCGCCAATATCGGGTTCGGCAATCCGGCAGCCGGACGTGACGCGATCGAGGCGGCGGCGATCAACGCGGCGGCCCACGAGTTCATTACAAAGTTGCCGGAGGGCTACGACACAATGGTCGGCGAACGCGGGGCCAAACTGTCGGGCGGCGAGCGTCAGCGCATCGCCATCGCCCGCGCCATGCTCAAAGACGCACCGATCTTGTTGTTCGACGAGGCGACCAGCGCGCTCGATGCCGAGGCCGAACGCCAGGTGCAGGGGGCGCTCGCGCGGTTGGCGAAAGGCCGCACCACAATCGTCATCGCCCACCGGCTGGCGACCGTCGTCGGCGCCGACCTGATCTATGTGATCGATGAAGGCCGGGTGGTCGAGGCCGGCGTCCACGCCGATCTGCTCGCCCAGGACGGCCTGTATGCCCGTCTGGCGCGCCTGCAATTTCGCACCGACGCGGCCGATCAGGTTGAAGCCGGGGCTATGGGCTAAAGCGTTAGCGATGCCGGGACCGGTCTATACCAATTGCATTGAGCAACTTATTTTCCGGTCCTGAATACGCCCTATGGGGCCAAAATGGACCGAATTTCACCATTTGGCCGCTAAACCCAAATCACAAAAAATCCGGCGTGGATTGATCGTTGGCGCGATCTATGGTCCTTTAACATCTGCAATGGGTGAAAACGTACGGTAGAACCGATCGAATGCTCGGTTAGATCAAGATCAACCAAGGAATTTCGACATGACACAACAGAAACCCCCGATGGTGTACAATAATCCCCGGTTCCGGGTCGTCGATTATAACTTCGACATGTTCATTGGCCCAGCCGCGGGCGAGCAGTTCAAGGACTTCGCACTAACCGATCTCGAGACCGGCGCCGAAGTTAAGCTATCCGATTTCGCCGGCAAATGGTTGGTGATCGAAACGGGTTCGTCGACCTGCTCGATGTACACCAAAAATATCCCGACCATGAAAGACGTCGCGGCAAAGTTTCCCGACGTTGAGTTCGTGACCGTCTATGTCCGCGAAGCCCATCCCGGTGAGCGCCTCGGACCGCACAAATCGATGGACGACAAGTTTAGCGCGGCCCGTAAAATTGCACCGCGTTACGGTGAATTCCGCCGCGTTCTGGTCGATAACATCGATGGCGATTTTCACCGCGCCTATGGCGCCATGCCCAACGTTGTGTATGTGATCCGTCCCGATGGCACGGTCCATTATCGCTGCAATTGGGCGGCGCCGCATTTGATTACAAAGGCGCTGGAAGACCGCGAGAACTTGCACAAGGTCGAAAATGCGCCGGTGGCCGAGCTACGCGCCTCGCGCGCCATGCCCCATATGCTCCGCACCATGTGGACCGGCGGCGCCGTCGCGCTCTATGATTTCTTCAAAGCTGCCCCGCTGACGGTGTCGAAACACGTCAAAGTCGATGCCTATTACAATAAGCATGGCCGCTTCAAAAATCAGCCGCTGTCGCCGGAAGAGATGCAGGCGCGCATAAATGCGCCCGCCGAGACACAAGACAAGCAACAGGCCGCCGAATAGCGACCCGCGCAACCTAAATCCGGAGCCCACGGGCTCCGATCGATCACCGGCCGGTCCCCTCATAGGGCCGGCCGGTTTCGTTTTGCGGTCGAGGCGTAGAGCCTAGAGCGGTATCCCTCTTCCCAAGGAAAGGGGCTAAATGCGCGACCCAGGGTCCAAATAGCTGCAAATTGAGGCTGAATACGGTCAGATATCGTCGTTTGGCGGCGATAAGCTTTCCTGTCGCTAGTCTGGCGGTATACTTAACGCCGACAAAAGCTTCAATTTTAGCCATTTTTATTACTTTAATAATGGAATATCGGCTAATCATTGAGGCGAGTACCGATATCGGTTGAGGGTGAATAGCATGCTACTTGAAGAAGTTCTGATCCGGCGGGGCGTTACCTCGCGTGCCCAAGTCGAAGATGCCCACGCACAAAAGGGCACCCAAATAAACAGACAGCTCACCGAGCTGGGCCTGGCAACCGAAGAGCAGGTTAAAGACGCCGAAGCCTTCATTCCGCCGGTGCCCAAGTCCATTGCCGACACGGGCATTCCGCTCACCTTCCTCATCAATCTGGTCGTCAAGACCATGCACGTCGCCGGTTATGAGTTGCCGACCGTGTTAGCCGAAGAGATCAAGCTGCCGGTTTCGATGACCGTCGATATTTTGGACAAGGCCCGCGAGTTGAAGCTGGTCCAGGTTCTGGGCGTTACCGGCCAGAGCATGATGTCGGAGATGCGCCACTCGCTGACCGACCTTGGCCGGCAAACCGCCAACGAAGCGCTGGACTTGTCGCAATATATCGGCCCCTGCCCTGTGCCTCTCGACGCTTACAGCGAGCGGGTGCAACGCCAGTCGATCTTGAACGAACGCCTCGACCAGGCGACCCTGGTTAAGAATACCCAACATATGATTCTGCCGGACGGCTATATCGAAGAAGTGGGCCCGGCGGTGAACTCCGGCCGTTCGATCCTGCTCTACGGCCCTCCCGGCAATGGTAAAACGACGATTGCCGAGGCGGTCGGCGCCGCGCTGACCGGCATGATCTTCGTGCCCCACGCGATCGAGGTCGATGGCCAGGTTATCAAGGTATTCGACCCGTCGGTGCACCACGAGATCAAGCGCGAGAATGGGCAAAAGCAAGAGCTGTCGCTGCGCCTCAATGACGGGCTCGACCACGAGGTCATCGACGAGCGCTGGGTTGCCTGCATTCGCCCGACCATGATTTCCGGTGGCGAGTTGACCCTGGAAATGCTCGATCTGCAGTTCAACCCGTATGCCAGATTCTACGAAGCGCCCCTGCAGATGAAAGCCATGAACGGCATCTTCATCGTCGACGATTTTGGCCGCCAGAGGGTGTCGCCGAAAGAAATTCTAAACCGCTGGATCGTCAACCTCGACCGGCGCGTCGATTATCTTGCCCTGCGTACCGGTAAGAAATTCCAGATTCCGTTCGACGAGCTGGTCGTCTTTTCGACCAACCTGCGCCCGGAAGATTTGATGGACGAAGCCTTCCTGCGGCGTATCGCCTACAAGGTGGAAGTGCCCTATCCGTCGGAAGAGAACTACCGCAAGATCTTCGAGCTGGTGACGGCGAACGCCGACGTGCCGTTCCCGCCCGACATCATCGAATATCTGAAAAAGAATTTCTACGAGCCCAACAACATGCCGTTGTCGGCCCATCACCCGAAATTTATCATCGACCGGGTGGTCGACCGTTGCCACTACCGGGGCGAAACCGCCACCTTCTCCGAAGAGGGTCTGGACTACGCGCTGGGCAATTTGCTCGCGGTAACCAAAACCACCTGGGCCCAGGCCTCGGTCACCGACGACAAACGCGAAGACGCCCGACCGATTTAGCGCGCGGCGGCGGATTATTTCGATCGCAATATCGGGCTAATCCTGAGCCAGGCGCGCAAGTTCAATGTCGGCATGGTGCTAGCGCACCAATATCTCGGTCAGCTCGATCCCAAACTCCAGGAGGCGTTCGCCGGCGGCGTCTCAGCACGCGATGCGTGCACGCTGGTGCCAATGCTTTATTTCGAGCCGGGTCTTATCGAGGCGCAGCCCAAGGGCAGCTTCGCGGCCTACGTACGCGACGTCACCAAATCGGCGCTGCCGCTCATATTCCCATTCGGTCACATGGAGGCCATGGAGCGAATGTCTCGCGACGAAGCTGACGCCCTGCGAGAGGCCATACACGAGCGTTATGCGGTGCACTATTCCGAAATCGGGCCAATCTCAAAAGAAAACGGTTCGAACGCCACCGCAGACGATACACGGTCAGATCGCCCGACAGATCCAGACAATCTCGACACCGGCGCAGCAAGCGAGTGGCAAAGTTCTGATGACCGATAGATCTGTGTTGGGACTTAGCGTTGAAAAGTGGGGTAGCCGCTGGCCCCAGAGGGCACAGGTCCGGTTGCAGACTTGACGGGAACCCGGCAGCGCATTGAGCCGCCGGATAGCCGCTAACCCTCATTCGATGTAGCGGCGCGTTCGCGCTTGTCGCTGACCGATGATTCGTGAATCGGCCAGGCCCTTTGGAATACCGACAATTGGTTCTCGTTCACAGCATAGACCGGCTGATAGAAAGGAACCTCGGCCAGGGCGAGAACTCGCGACGCTCGATTGTCGAGGATATGCCACTGTCCCTCGAGTTTTGTGGCGAGCACGGCGTGATTGAGCGCATACTTGAGATCGCGTACGACCACAATAAATAGCGAATCTGCGCTCCACCCAAATGCGCGTAGTGCTGTGTACTTGGCGATCGAATAATCCTCGCAATCACCAAAATCGCTGGCTATGAACTCCGCCGGCGAAGCCCAATAATCGGAGGCTCCGTATATGGCGCTGTCAGCGCCATAACGAATTCTGTTGAAATAGCGATTGACGATATCGAGTTGGCGCAACGGCTCTTTATCGCTGGCGGCGTTATGCAAATCTTGCCACAGCAGGTGCGCTTTATCGGGTTGCAGGGCGGAGTTCGACAATAAGCGCTGCCATTGGGGCTGGAGAGCCAAGGGGGCCTGTTTGGTGGTGTAGCCCGGGACAAGAATGGGGGCCGCATTAGCCTCTGGGATGCCCGCTGCCGCGATTAATATAGTTGACGCAGCCACTAGGGTACTGCTGCGCAAAATCCTGCCGATACCACCGGGCATGCCACAAAACCTTCCTGGTTCCCGTCGGAATCGTCCTGATTCCGGAAGACCTCATGTCGTCGTGAGCGAGTGTGGCAGGGGGGGCTTAAATATCGACTAACAACCAGTCGACGTGCCGGGGCCGTTCGACGAGCCCGCCAAACAGCCCCATCAACGTTGTCAGGAAATCGAAATCCATTTCGCAAAAATACCCACTACATAGAACGCAACAAGAACATTTATAGTGCCAAGTCGCCGTATGATGTGGTGGGCCGATTCAGGAGCGGGATGAGGCATTACTGACGAACCGACAACACAGGAGTGAAAGCCGATGACATCAACAACTTTTTTTTACGAGGCACGAACATGCCAAAATCAACCAAAATCGTCCCGGTCGCGCTTGCGCAAGAGCTGTGGGCCAAAAGCTGGGAACCGATCGATATGCCACGTCAGATGGGTCTGGCCGAAGACGCAACTCGAAGGGCCACCGAATAAAGGCTCGCATTGTGCCTTTAAATGCTGACTAGCGTTGGACGCCCATAAGCCAGGTGACAGTTGGTGATCGGGCCGATCAATTCCATGCTATATGCTAGAAGGGCAAGTTAGCTCCCAGTTTTGTTGGTGTGGGCTTTGACCAACTTCCATGTTGAGGTGAAATCTGGCGAATGTCCGGTTGGTTTTCCAAATTTCGCAAGCTTCGAGCGCGCGCCGGGCACACACCGGCGCAAGCATCGGTGCCGGCGGGCACACTTATTTACGCCATCGGTGACATTCACGGCCGATTGGACCTGCTGCTTCAGCTGGAGGAGAAAATTCTGCGCGACGCCGCCGAGATCGACGCCGATCGCCGGCTTATCATTTGTCTCGGCGACTATATCGACCGCGGTGACAACTCATACGGCGTCATTGAACACCTCTTACAAGATCCGTCGGAGGGGTTTGAACGGATCTGCCTCATCGGTAATCACGAGGCATACCTGCTTCAGTTTTTCGATGACCGCAGTGTGGCCGGATCATGGATGGCGAATGGTGGGCGCGAGACACTTCTGAGTTATGGGGTGTCGCCGCCTGGCTGGTCGGACATCGAGGGCTCGTCTGCGAATGTGCAGGCCGAACTACGCACGCGCATGCCACAGACGCACGAATCGTTTCTGCGCTCATTGGCGCCAAGACATCGTGAAAGCGACTATTTCTTTGTCCATGCAGGTGTGCGGCCAGGGGTGCCGCTTGATCAACAAGAAGCCCATGACTTGATGTGGATCCGCGACGAATTCCTATCGGATAAGCGAGACCACGGCGCCGTCATTGTCCACGGACACTCGATACGGAAGGAACCGGAAAATCTGGCCA
>JBLHHE010000150.1:0-6037 GCA_047616465.1 Alphaproteobacteria bacterium | reverse complement strand
CGGTTGCTACGACGTGATCGGCGACCGGCTGATGCTGATGAAAAAGGGCAACGCCGCCGGCGGGCTGGACCATGATCTAGACAGCGCGCCGCAGTGCGACGGCATCGACGATCCGATGCTGGATAGCCTGCTGCCGAAAGATGCCGTGGCGTTGCTGCGCGACCAGCTGACCATGGCAAGGGGGCTGTGCCCGCCCCTCGATGTCGACGCCTATAGGGAGGGAAGTCTCAGCCCTGTTTTCTTCGGCTCGGCGGTCAACAATTTTGGTGTCCGCGAACTGCTCGATGGGCTGGTGCGCCTGGCCCCACCGCCGGGTGGCCGCGTCGCAGGGGCCCGCTTTGTGGCGCCGGACGAGGATAAAGTGTCAGGCTTCGTGTTCAAGATCCAAGCCAACATGGACCCCAAGCACCGCGATCGGGTGGCGTTCTTCCGCCTCACTTCGGGCCATTTCAAGCGCGGTATGAAGCTGCTCGCGGTGCGCAGCGGCAAGTCCATTAACCTGCACAACCCAATGATGTTCCTGGCCCAAGAGCGCGAGACCGCCGAGGACGCCTGGCCAGGCGACATTATCGGCATTCCCAACCACGGCAATCTGCGCATCGGCGACACCCTGACCGAGGGCGAGGCTATTCAATTCGCCGGCGTCCCAAGCTTTGCGCCGGAGCTGCTGATGTCGGTCAGCGCGGTCGATCCCATGCGGGCCAAGCATCTCAACCGTGCGCTCACCCAGCTCGCCGAGGAGGGCGTTGCCCGGGCCTTTCGGACCCGGCTCGGGTCGAACTGGATCGTCGGCGTGCTGGGCGCGTTGCAGTTCGAAGTCATGGCCGACCGCATCCGCACCGAATATGACGTGGTGGTGCGGTTCAGTCCGGTCGCGCTGCATACCGCCCGTTGGCTCGAGGCGGACACCGCCCTTATGCTGAAAAGATTCAACGACAAGAACCCAAGCGCCATCGCCGACGACCATGACGGCACCCCGGTGTTCCTCGCCCGCAACGCCTGGCATCTGGAAAACGCCGCCAAAGAATGGCCCGATATCCGCTTCCTCAAGACCCTGGAAAGCGCGCCGGAGACGGCGGCGGCCTAAATTTGGCCGGATACTGCTCTACACCGCCAAACTCTTACCTTTTGCGCGCCTTGCGAGCGGCATACCGACGGTCCCGCTCCGCCTTTTGCTCAGCTGCGAGAGCGATCGCGCGGGCGGCCTGTTCGGCAGCTTCGGCCTCTAGGCGTTCCTCTTCGGCTTTTAGGGCTGCTTCGCGGGCGATCACGGCGTCGGCCTGTTCCTTGGCCTTGCGGATTTTCTCGGCGGCCTGTGCGGCTTTGCGTTCCACAGCGCGAGCCTCGCGTGCGATAGCGGCCACGCGCCGCGTCTCCTGCCGCTCGGCGAATCCTGGATCCTTGGTGGGATCGTTAGCCTTCGCCTTTTCAAGCTGGGCCCGCTTTGCCTTTGCTGCTGCGCCCATCCGATCAGCGAAGCCGGGCTGATGGTTCTTCATCTCAAACTACCTTTGTCCTTTTGCTCTAATTACAACGCCGCAAGCGCGATTTCAACGCACACCGCCTGGCCATTGTGAGGGGGGAGTGATGGTGGAAGCCGGCATTCATCTTGTGATCAGGCACTGGCCTGACTGGTTATTCGTGCCAACTGATTTGGTAGTTTACCGTATGTTTCAGCGTATTTCGAGGGGCATTGGGGGTTTTTTTGGCTAAATATTGAACTGTAGCCCCCGCACAGCGCGTTATTCACGCTCAGGATTGGCTGCGCTGGGGTCTTCGGCTATATCAGCCCATGCAGAATTTTGACCTCATTATCATCGGCGCCGGGGCGGCGGGCCTGATGTGCGCGGTGGAAGCCAACAAGCGCGGGCGCCGGGTGCTGATGCTGGAACGCGCGGCCAGGGTAGCTCAGAAAATCCGCATCTCCGGCGGCGGGCGCGCTAACTTCACCAATCTGCATGCTTCGCCCAGCGACTTTCTGTCGGATAATCCGCATTTTTGTGTCTCCGCCCTCAAGCGCTACAGCCAACACGACTTCATCGCCCTGGTGGAACAGCACGGAATTTCCTACCACGAGCGCGATCACGGTCAGCTGTTTTGCGACGGGTCGGCCCAGCAGATCATCGACATGTTAGTCGAGGAAGCAAGTGGTGTGACCGTACAGACGGCGACAAGCGTGACCCGGGTCAGCAAAGACGGGCACTTTTTCTCCGTCGAGACCGATGGCGGATCTTTCACGGCGCAAGCCCTGGTCATCGCCACCGGCGGACCGTCGATACCGAAAATGGGGTCGAGCCGGTTTGCTTACGACATCGCCCGGCAGTTCGGCCTGAATGTAATCGAGCCCCGCCCCGGTCGGGTGCCGCTGACCTTCGATGCCGAGACCTTGGCGAAGCTGGAGGGGTTGGCAGGCGTTTCCCTGGACGCGACGGTAACGCTCGGCAAGGTGCGCTTCACCGAAGCCTTGCTGTTCACCCACCGTGGCCTCAGCGGGCCGGTGATCCTGCAAATTTCCTCCTACTGGCGCAAAGGCGATAAGATCACTATCGATTTGGCGCCGGGGACCGACCTGTTCGGGCACCTGAAAGACGCCAAGGCGACGCAGCCCAAAAGGGAAGTGCAGACCGCGCTGGCGCAACTGATCCCCAAGCGCTTGGCGCAAAAGATGGCCGAGTGGACGGGCTGCGGCGGCCGTCTGGCCGAGATCCCCGACAAATCTCTGCGCCGCCTGGCAGAACACATCAACGCTTGGCGCATCACACCCAATGGCTCGGAGGGCGATCGCACCGCGGAGGTCACCGTCGGTGGCATCGATACCAAGGAACTATCGTCGAAAACCATGGAGGTGCTCTCGGTTCCCGGTCTCTATTTCATCGGCGAGGCCGTCGATGTCACCGGCCATTTAGGCGGCTTCAACTTCCAATGGGCCTGGGCGTCGGGCCATGCCTGCGGACAGGTGGCGTAGGGCTTCCGCTTCTTACCCCATCGCCGCCGGTTTGGGGCCGCCGGTGGCCCAGTCGAGCAGCTCGACCGTGTGCACAATCGGCGCGTCGATTGCGTCGGCCAGTTGCGCCATGCAGCCGATATTGCCGGTGGCGACGACGGCGGGCGAGGTCGCGGCAATGTTGGCGGCCTTGCGGTCGCGCAACTGGTCGGCCAATTCGCTCTGCAAGATGTTGTAGGTCCCGGCGGATCCACAGCACAGATGGCCCTCGGCCGGCTCGCTCACGCTGAAGCCCGCAGCCGACAGCAGATCTCGCGGTTGCCGGCGCAGGCCCTGGCCATGCTGCATGGAGCAGGCCGAATGATAGGTCACCCGCAGATCTGCCGCCCAACTAGGCCCACTGGCGAACTTCGCCATCTCGACATCGAGTTCGGCGACGAACTCGGTCACATCGCGGGCCAGCTCCGAAATCCGCGCCGCCTTCGCGCCATATTCCGGATCGTCGCGGAACATGAAGCCGTAATCCTTGATCTGGGTGCCGCAGCCGCTGGTGTTGATGATCAGGGCATCGAGCCCGCCGCCGTCGATCTCGCGGGTCCAGGCGTCGATATTGGCTTTCGCCTGGGCGTGCGACTGATCGGTCTTGCCCAGATGGTGGACCAGCGAGCCACAGCACCCGGCGCCGGTGGCGACGACGACTTCGACGCCCAACCGCGTCAGCAGGCGCACCGTGGCTTCGTTGATCTGCGGCGCCAACACGGTCTGCGCGCAGCCGTTCAGCAAGGCGACCCGGCCGCGGTGGGTACCTTCGGCGGCGATCACCTGGGGCGTATCGACCGGCGACCGCTTCGCCAGCCGGCGCGGCGCCAGCGCCAACATGGTGCGCACCCGTTTCGGCAATAGTTGCGCGAAAGGCCGCGCCAACATCGCCGCGCCCATCGCCAGCCGGAACCGCGACGGATAGGGAATGGTCACCGACAGGCCCCAGCGGATCATTCGATCCATCGCCGGGCGCTTGTACGTCTCTTCGATATGCTTGCGTCCCTGATCGACCAGATGCTGGTAGTGCACGCCCGACGGACAGGTGGTCATGCACGACAGGCACGACAGGCAACGGTCGATATGGGTGACCACTTCCGCGGTGGCCGGCGCTGCTTCCTCGAACATCTGCTTCATCATGTAGATGCGCCCGCGCGGGCTATCGAGCTCATCGCCGAGCAACACATAAGTCGGGCAGGTCGCGGTGCAAAAGCCGCAATGCACGCACGCACGCAGAATATCGTTGGCGACCGCTGTATCGGAATCGGCCAGTTGGGCCAGCGAGAAGTGAGTTTGCATGCGCCCTACACCCCCCGGTACATGCGGCCGGGATTCAACACGCGCCGCGGATCGAAGCTGTCTTTGACCCGCGCCGATAAAGCGGTCAGTCCGTCGGCTTGGGGTTGGAAAACCGGCACCCGCGCCCGCACATCGTCACCCGCCCGTACCAAGGTCGCGTGACCACCACCATGTTTCTCAAGCGCGGCCCGAATGATCGCAGCACCGCCGTCGCCGGCATAGGCGTCGAGGTGGTACCAGATCAGCCCGCCGCCCCAATCGTAGAAGCCTGCGCCCGGTAATGCGGCGGCAATATCGCGCACCACTGCTGCGCCCGCGCTCGGCTTTGCCGAAAGACGCCACAGAGGATTCTCGCCCTCCTGGAATGGCGCGGCATCGCGCACCTCTTGCCAGAATAGTGCCGAATTGGTGCTGTGCAGTTCTTCGAGCGCCCCGAACGACCCCAACAGATCGCGCAGCGCCTCGGTGCGCGCCGCCACCGACGGACTGAACCCTTCGACCCGCAACGCCGTCACCGCGCCGCCGGTGCCGCTGACATAGCCGACCGCAGATTGCGTCGCCGTCGGTGCCGGCAAATGCGCCGCGCCGGAGACCTCGTGGCTGGAGTTGAGCGCCACGGTCATCGCCCGCACCGCCGCCGCATCGTCGAGGCCAAATAATAGGATAGTGCTAATTTTTTCCGGCGCCGGCAGCACCTTGATAGTGATCTCGGTCAGCGCCGCCAGAGTGCCGTAGGAACCGGTCATCAATTTCGATAAATCGTATCCGGTGACATTCTTGACCACGCGGCCGCCGCTTTTGAAAGCCTCGCCGCGCCCGCTCACCCCCTTCACGCCCAGCACATGGTCGCGCGCCGCACCAGCCTTGATGCGCCGGGGACCGGCCAGATTACAGGCTATCGCACCACCCAAGGTGCCGCCGTCATTGCCATAGAGTCGGGCCATATGCATTGGCTCGAACGCCAATTGCTGGCCCCTCTCGGCGACGGCGGCTTCGATCTCGGCCAAAAGCGTTCCAGCGCCGGCGCTTAAGACCAGCTCTTCCGGTTCGTACAGCGTGATGCCGCTCAGGCGCGACAAGTCCAGCGTGTGGCCGATAATACGATTACCCTCGCCGCCATGGGCACCGAGCAGCGGCCGTCCCAGACCGCGCTTGGTCCCGGCGCCGGTGATCTCGAGCGGCACTTCCTCGCTCACCGCCCACGCAACGGTCTCGACGACCTGCGCGGCGTCGGCGGGTTGCAGAACCTCGGTCATAGCCCCTAAAACCGTGGCAGGTCGGGGAACGGCGTCTTGCCGCGATGGATGTGCATGCGGCCCAGCTCGGCGCACCGGTGCAGGGTTGGGAACACCTTGCCCGGATTGAGGAGTTGCTGGGGATCGAAGGCGCATTTTACCCGTTGCTGCTGGTTCAAATCCTCTTCAGAGAACATCACCCCCATCAGATCGCGCTTCTCGACCCCAACCCCATGTTCGCCGGTAAGCACACCGCCCACCTCGACACAGAGCCGCAGAATATCGGAGCCAAAATCCTCGGCCCGTTCCAACTCGCCGGGATTGTTGGCGTCATACATGATCAGCGGATGCAGATTGCCATCGCCGGCGTGAAACACGTTGGCGACGCCCAGTTCGTACTTCTTGGACATCTCCGCCATGCGCGACAGCACTTCCGGCAAGCGGTGGCGCGGAATGGTGCCATCCATGCAGTAATAATCCGGGGTCAGGCGGCCGATCGCCGGAAACGCCGCCTTGCGTC
>JBLHHE010000149.1:0-6039 GCA_047616465.1 Alphaproteobacteria bacterium | reverse complement strand
CGTGCACCCCTGGGCGCTACGGTATGTTTCCAAATACAAAAAACACCGGCGTCCTACCATGAGCGTTCTCGAACACGTTACCTCGACCGACCCCATCGTTATCCTGACCGGCGCGGGCATATCGAAAGAGTCCGGGCTCGCCACCTTTCGCGACGCCGATGGGATCTGGGCCAAGTACCGTATTGAAGATGTGGCGACGCCCGATGCGTTCCGCCGCGATCCCGAACGGGTTCTGGGGTTCTACAACGTCCGCCGCGCACAGATGATGGATCCATCGATCGTGCCCAACCCCGCCCATAAGGCGCTGGCCGAACTCGAGGCGTTCTGGCCCAGAGAGGTCGTGGTGGTGAGCCAAAATATCGACGATCTGCACGAGCGCGGCGGCACGCAAAACCTCATTCATATGCATGGCGAGCTCAGCAAGTCCCAGTGCAATCACTGCGGCGATGTGGTCGGTGGCCTAAACGATTTGCGGCCCGACATGAATTGCGCCAGTTGCGGGGCTAGCGGCGGCATGCGCCCCCACGTCGTGTGGTTCGGTGAGATGCCGCTTCATATGGAGCGCATCATGGCGGCGTTGGCGGACTGCGGGCTGTTTGTCTCAATCGGCACGTCGGGCAACGTCTATCCCGCCGCCGGGTTCGTCGAGGAGGCGCGGCGCAGCGGCGCTCAAACCATCGAGCTGAACCTGGAAAAATCGGAAGGCGCCACCTCGTTCCACGAAGCCCATTACGGGCCGGCCACCGATGTGGTGCCGGCCTTCGTCGCTGCGTTGCGCGCTCATATTGAGCAATGACGGCACACAATTCGAAACGCGACGAAGCGGAACTACAACGCCTGCTGACCGACGTGCGGGCCTGCACATTATGCGCCGCCCACTTACCCCTGGGCCCGTTGCCGGTGGTGCGCGGCAGTCTTGCGGCGCGGATCATGATCATCAGCCAGGCGCCGGGCACCGCGGTCCACAAGACCGGCTTGTCGTTCAACGATCCGTCCGGCGACCGGCTGCGAAACTGGCTCGATGTGGATCGCAACACGTTCTACGACGAGCAACGCTTTGCCATGTTGCCCATGGGGTTTTGCTATCCCGGCCGGTTCGAGCGCGGCGGCGACCGCCCGCCCCGGCTTGAATGCGCCCCCTTGTGGCATGACCAGGTGCGCGCGGCGATGCCTTCGGTCGAGCTCAATCTGGTGGTTGGCAGCTACGCCATAAACCAATATCTGGCGTCGAAACCGAAACGCTCGATGACCGACACCGTGGCGGCGTGGCGCGATTATCTGCCCGATTACCTGCCGCTGCCCCACCCGAGCTGGCGCACCACGGCGTGGGAGCGCAAGAACCCCTGGTTCATGGCCGAAGTCGTACCCGAACTGCGCGCCCGGGTGCTGGCGTTGATATAGCGGTCTCCGGACCGGCGCTTCGATTCGCATTGGTTGTATAATTGGTTTATATTTCCCGCAAAATACGGGAGGTGCCAATGCTTGGTTTTCGCTGGGTTGCGTCGCATACCGGCGCACCGGGAGATAGCGGCTACGCCGACGTATCCAATCGACTTCACGACCAGGACCACAATAATATCGCACTCATCGGCAAGGGCGCGAATGCGCCCGGTGAACCGCCGCCGGAAATGCGCGACGCAGTTACCGAATGGGTGGGACGACGCGGCAATGGCCGTTGTTTCGTCATGGTGCACGGTTATGCTTACGACCCCTCTGACGATGCCGATGAAGACGACGATCCCTACCAGCGGGTGTTCGGCCGACCGGGTGAGACCATCGGCCAGGGCGAAAGCTGGCTGCCGATTGTCGGCGAGACCGATGACGATGGCAGCGGCCTGGCCGATATCGCGGTGGGTTTCGGCTGGACCTCGCGCGCCGACATGGCTGATTTTGCCCATGCCGGCTGGAATCATTCCTACCAATATGCCGCCCTCGATCTGGCCGTCGAGGCTTCGCTGACTCTTGCGCTGCTGATCCGGGCGCTGAGCGATGCCGGGCTGACCGTCGATGTGCTGGCGCACAGCATGGGTACGCGCACGACGGTTCAGGCTCTGCGCCGTCTCGGTGCGGTGGGCGCGGGCGGCGCGGTGCTGATGGCGGGTTCGGAATTCAGCCTCGACACCCGCGATGCCATGAAGGCGGTGACGACCGATGTCTACAACCTTGTCATCGAGGACGATGCCGTTCTCAACTGGGGTGCGGAAGAGGCGTGCCATCCGTATCGCAGGGTCAACGCCGTGGAATCGCGGGTGATCGGTGCCGGCGGCATGGCGCCGAGCGCGGACTGGCTCGATCTGCAACTCGACCGCAGGCGTTTCGAGCACCGGTCGGACTTCGACGCCTGGTTCCGGAATCGCGGTTACGAGCTGTCGCCGGAGCCGACCAAGGGGCGCGGCCAGCATTGGGCCCACTATCTGCACGACGGCAATCGGGCGCTGATGCGCGATATCCTTGCCAATGATCATATGACCCTGGGTTGGTTCCGCGAAAACGGGGTGATCGAGTGCGTGACCCATCCGCTCTACGCGAAGCTTCCCGGCGCGGTGCCACAAACCCCACAAACGAGCGACGAACGCCGGCGGATCGCCCAGGAGGACCAGCGGATCGACCTGTAAAGGCCGTTCTGAGATCGGCCTTTCCGGGAACCGGAAACCGCGCCGTTGGAACAGTGAGGGGGAAACGAATGGTGGTGCAGGCAGTCTTGAGCGAACCCGTCTCTGCATGAATTCCCTGCTAAACAGGGAAAGAACAGGGAATTATTGCAGAATCGGGCCTGTTTGGGGCCGGAGACCTTCGACAAAGCTCCGGAAACACTGGGTTTATTCGCAAAATTCCCTGCACTTCATAGCAGGGAATATTAAAGCTGGAACAGGGAGGTTCGACTCTCAAACAGGGAAAACAAACTGAGAAACACGGACAGGTCCTGGTAGCATGATTAAGGGGACGGCCACGCGAAACTGCTTTCACGGCCAGTTCGGGCTTTCAAGGTGGCTCATTAAGACATTTTGGTCCGGCACGGTTGATCGCGCTACTTGTTGGGCTCGCTATCGAGTGCGCAGTTCGACCCTGGCACTTGCGAGCCTGCGGTTAAGATTGTAACGACGTCTGAGCGGCCACCAACCGTAAAGGAAGGTATCGATGGGCTTCCAGTTGGCCACCCAGCCGACGATAAGCAGGCTTTCGCCAAGACCGCGGGCCAGTGGTCCTGCACCCATATTCGTCTGCACGAGATGGCTTGCAACGAGACAGACGACGAGTACTGGAACGCCGATCAAAAGATAGCGCCACCCCATACGGAACAGCTCTTTTGTTTCGCGGTCCGCGACGCTAGCCCGATAAGCAAAGTAGTTGCCAAATGCCGCCGAAAGATTCTGCCCCGCTGCACGGGCGACCTCACTCTCCGGCAGGTGCACCAGGATTTGAATTTCCGCAGCAGCAGGCAATTCGCGTGCCCAGGCGACGATGTACTCTTCGGCATCATTATCGAGGTCGCGTTCGAGGAAGGGTGCTGGATCGAGCGAGTTGAAGAGCTGTTCGAGCTAGGAAATGCGAATCTCTATAACGCCGGCCGGAATCGCCTTACTAACCATGGACGACTCCCTCGCGTTGGCATGGGTAACCGGACCAACGTTTGGCGCTATCCCGGGGTCAACACATTCCGCGAAGGTCGCGCGGCTGAACTTCGAATGCACCCGACGGTAAAGCCGGTCGCGCTGGTCGCCGACGCAATTCGCGATGCGACCCATCGCGGTGACGTGGTGCTAGATAACTTTGTCGGAAGCGGCACCACGATCATGGCAGCCCAACAGGTCGGCCGCCTCGCCTATGGGATGGATCTCGACCCGCTGTACATCGACACTGCAATCCGGCGTTGGCAGGAGGCGGGCGGCGAGAAAGCACAGCTCGCATCATCGGGGGAGACTTTCACCGACGTTGAAAGTCGGCGTTGTGAAGAGATGACCGGAGTTTTGAATACACTGGTCGATGGACGAACAGGAGGCCATCCGGCGGGTGCGGGAAATGGCCGCTAAAGATAAGTCCAATGGCTATACGGTTGGTTATGGCAAACCACCTCCCGGCACGCGCTTTAAAAAGGGCCAAAGCGGTAACCCAAAGGGTCGCGTCCGCGGTACACGTGATCTCAAAACCGATCTCTCGGAAGAGTTGGCGGAACAGATTACCGTGACCGAGGGCGGCCGCACACGAAGGGTCAGCAAGCAGCGCGCAATCGTAAAGCGATTGGCTGAACAAGCACTGCGCGGTGACATGCGTGCCACCAATACGCTCATAAGCTTGATCACGCGTGCGTTCGGACTGGAAGACATTCAACCGGAATCGATCGGACTGGCTGCCGACGACCGCGAGATCCTTGCGGCCTTCCAAGACCGCTATGCGCTCACCGATTCCAGCATGACATCTGAACCCGATGGTCGGGATACGGCGCCGCCGCCCGATGATGCTGATCTCGGCGATCAAGAGAATGGCGAACCGTGACGCAAAGGAGTTTACGCCATGCTCCTCGATGATGCGCCGAGCGATAGGCAAATCCTGCAAGCAATGCTGCGTGAAGATTTTTCGAGTTTCGTTCAAAAGGTCTTTTATACCGTGGTGCCCGGAGAGCAATTCCTGCCTAACTGGCATATCCTGCATATCGCCTGGCAGTTGGAGCGCGTGTTTCGTGGCGAGGTCAAACGTCTCATCATCCTGCTGCCGCCGCGTAATCTTAAATCGATCTGCGCGTCTGTCGCCTTCCCGGCGTGGGTTCTCGGACACGATCCGACGGCGAAGATTATCTGTGTCAGCTATGCGGAGGGACTAGCCCGCAAACATGCACTTGATTGCCGCTCCGTGGTGTCGGATCACTGGTACAAAGAAGCATTCCCAGACACGCGTATCGATCCAAGTAAGAACACTGAACTGGAGTTCATGACGACGAAGCGAGGTTATCGCTTGTCGACATCGGTGGGTGGAACCCTCACGGGTCGTGGTGGCAACCTGATCATCGTCGACGATCCACTCAAACCGGAAGAGGCTTTGTCGAGCTCGCGTCGAGCTCGTGTCAACCAGTGGTATGCCAACACGCTTTCGTCGCGGCTCAACAACAAGGCCGAAGACGCTATCATTGTGGTCATGCAGCGTCTGCACGTTGACGATCTAGCCGGCCACCTGCTCGATCAGGGCGGCTGGATAGTGGTGACAATACCGGCGATCGCCGAAGAACAAAGCCATCACGAACTTGGGTCTAAAGGGGTGTATGTGCGCAATCCGGGCGAAGTGATCGATGCGCGCCGCGAGCCCAGCCACATTCTCGATGAGATCAAGGCCCAGATGGGCAGCCAGGCGTTCACCTCTCAGTACCAGCAGAGTCCCGTGCCTCCCGGTGGAGCCATGATTAAGGAGGAGTGGTTCAGCGCCTTTGATCTTGTTCCGGCATACGCCGACGGGGACCGCTTCGTGCACAGCTGGGATACGGCCTCAAAGCAGGGCGAACTGAATGACTATTCGGTGGGGAGTGTCTGGCAAGTGCGCGGGAACGTATTTTATCTGATTGACGTTATTCGCGAGAAGCTCGCTTATCCGGACCTTAAGCGTATGATCGTCGAGGTCGCGCACCGGCGATGCTATGCAGCCAACACGGTATTGATAGAAGAGGCGGCCTCAGGGATCAGTCTGATCCAACATTTGCGCAGCGAAGGATCGGTGTTTCCGATCGCGTTCAAGCCAAAATACGACAAGATCGTACGGATGAATGCACAGACCGCACGTATCGAAGCCGGCCAGGTTTACTTACCGAAAGCCGCGCCCTGGCTCGGCGACTTCATGACCGAAGTTCTGCAGTTTCCTTATGGCCGGCATGATGACCAGGTCGACAGTCTTTCGCAGTTCCTCGAATGGCAGTGCGATCGGCGGGCTACTTTCGGATCCTTTAAGTTAAAGGGCTGGTGAGGGGGCGAGCTGAAGCGCGGGCATGCGGAACCAGCTGATCGCAGTGGCCACTATTATCTATAGAAAATAGAGCCGCCGTGTTTGTAACGACGC
>JBLHHE010000148.1:0-6046 GCA_047616465.1 Alphaproteobacteria bacterium | reverse complement strand
GGTTAGCGTGCTGCCATCAAGGTCGGGGCCGATATCGCTCTGCCCAAACATTTTTACGTAGCCGCCCATGGGAATTAGGCTGAATTTCCAACGGGTCCCAACTTTGTCGGTCCAACCGAAGAGCTCTTTGCCAAAACCGATGGAAAAGGTCTCAATTCGCACGCCATTGCGGCGGGCGACCCAGTAATGGCCAAATTCGTGTACGAACACGAGTGGAGTTATAACCACCAAAAACCAGAATATTGTTTCTATAAGACCGCCCATGAATGCTCCAGTAGCAGGCTAACTCTTTAGGTTTTGTAAACTTGCAGAAATTGCAGATAGAGTTAGAAACGTGATTTTACAAGGGTTTGTGCGATCCGGCGCGCTTCCGCGTCGAGTTGTTCAAAGTCGTCTAACGAGGCAATCGGCTGCGCAGCCACGCGATCCAGGGTTTCTTCGACCACCGCCGTAATATCGAGGAATCTGATTTTTTCGTCTAAAAAGCTAGCAACCGCCACTTCGTTTGCGGCGTTCAGTATAGCCGTGCTTCCATTACCCCGGGTTAACGCGTTCCGCGCTAGGCTCAGCGCCGGAAATCTCTCGAAATCGGGTTTTTCAAAGGAAAGCTGACCGATTTCCGCCAGGTCCAGCCGTTTGGTCGGCGCCGCCATACGTTCCGGCCAGGATAGCGTATAGGCGATCGGGGTACGCATATCGGGGGGGCCCAACTGGGCCAGTACCGAACCGTCGACATAGGCGACCATCGAATGCACGATCGATTGCGGGTGCACCAGCACCTCTATCTTCTCGGCGGGCACGGGAAAGAGATACGCCGCTTCGATTAATTCCAGACCCTTGTTCATCAATGTCGCCGAATCGACGGAAATCTTGCGGCCCATGTCCCAATTGGGATGGGCAACCGCCTGCGCTGGTGTCGCCGCCGCCATTTCTTCCCGGCTCCAGCGGCGAAAGGGGCCTCCCGAGGCGGTCAGTATGAGGCGTTCGACTTCGCTTGCATTGGCGGTTTCGAAGACCTGAAATATCGCATTATGTTCGGAATCGACCGGCAACAGGGTCGCGCCCGACCGTTCTACCTCGGCCATCACCAGGTCGCCGGCGCATACCAGGCATTCCTTGTTGGCGATGGCGACGATCGAGCCCTGCCGGCTTGCCGCCAGGGTCGGACGCAGCCCCGCGGCGCCGACAATTGCGGCGACGACGATATCGGCGGGCCGGCTAGCCGCCTCGATGAGTGCCGCCTCCCCGGCCATAACTTCTACCGTCGTTCCCTGCAGGGCGTCTCGCAGCGCATCGCGTTTGCGGGGATCGCCGATAACTGCCACGTCAGGCAACAATAAGCGGGCCTGCTCGGCCAGCAATTCGACGTTGGAGTTGGCAGTTAAGGCGACGACGCGGAAGCGATCGCGGTTACGCGCCAACAGATCGACCGTATTGCACCCCACCGAACCGGTAGCCCCCAGTACGGTTACTGTACGCGGCGCGGTTGCTGTCTGTGGCAGCAGCTCATCCGGGTTAGTTAGGGCCATAAAGGCGCCGCTCCTCGCTGGGCAATTATAATCGCAGCCATCACAGGCGCGGCGATCAATAGGCCGTCGATGCGGTCGAGTATACCACCATGGCCGGGGATGATCGTCCCTGAGTCCTTTTTGTTGAAGCGCCGTTTGATCCAGGATTCGAACAAATCCCCACATTGTGTGGCAATCGATAGGATAATCGCTAGCACCACGGCGCCAAAAGGTAGCTGGGTTGTCATGAAACCGGCTGCCCCATACGCGCCCGCGACTGCCAAACTAAGGCCGCCAATGGCGCCGGCCCAGGTTTTACCGGGGCTAATCGAGGGCGCCAGTCGGGGCCCGCCAATGACACGTCCAAAAGCATAGGCGCCCATATCGGTCAGCCAGACGACGCCGAACAAGAAAAACAGGGTCTCGAGGCCCAGCCGTGGGTCAAATCGAAGAATCAGGATCGCGGCAGTAGGAACGGCGATATAGACAATGCCGGCAAGTGTCCACAAGCGGTTCGCACTGTCGCGGCCGCCGATAGCGAAGACTACTGCCAGAACAAACACCAGCAAGCTCGCGGCGATCCCTGAGGTCACCAGGGCGATCGCCAAAATCGGCCCGGTCGCTATCAACAACGCAACGGACAGGGGCCGGTCGATATGGCACAGACGCGACCACTCATGTCCGCCGACACCGATGACGATGGCAACCAATAGGGCAAACCAAATACCGCCGGCCCACGCGCCCAACAGCACGACCGGCGCTAAAACGGCGGCGGCGGCCACGCGCAGCGCCAACTCTGGCTTTGGGGTTCCCCCGTTTGCCGGCGGCTTGACGTCCTCCGACAGTGTCATCGCACGTTAACCTGCGACCTCTCCGAAGCGACGCTCGCGGCCGTTGAATTCCTGGATCGCCGATTCAAGGTGATCACGGTTGAAATCGGGCCAAAAGACATCGCTGAAAACCAATTCCGTGTAGGCAATTTGCCACAGCAGAAAATTGCTAATTCTCTGTTCGCCGCTGGTCCGGATCAGCAAGTCCGGGTCCGGTATATCCGCGGTCGCCAGATAGCTGGCGAACCTGTCTGCGTCGATATCGTCTGGCGACAAGTGGCCGCTGGCGACATCGGCGGCCAGGGCGCGCACCGCCGTGACAATTTCCTGACGCCCGCCATAGCTCAACGCCGCGGTGAGATGCAATCTGTCGTTACCCGCCGTCATCTGCTCGGAATGTTCGATCAGCCGGACGATGTCTGGAGAAAATGACGAGCGGTCGCCGATAACGCGGATACGCACATTGTTTTCGTGCATCCGGGCGGTTTCGCTCTGTAGGAAGCGCCGCAACAGCCACATCAAATCGTCGACCTCTATGGTCGGGCGTTTCCAGTTTTCCGAACTGAAGCCGAATAAGGTCAAATACTCGACGCCAAGATCGCCAGCGGCCTCGACCGTTCGCTTAAGCGCGTCGATACCGCGGCGATGGCCGTCCGTGCGGGGCATGCCGCGTGACTTAGCCCATCGGCCGTTACCGTCCATGATAATGGCGATGTGCTTAGGGATGCGCTGTTGCGAGAACTCGGGCACCATCATCGGGTTAGACCTGAAGGATCTCCTGCTCTTTGTCGGCGAGCAATTTGTCGATTGAGGCGATGTGCTCATCGGTGAGCTTTTGAATATCCTCGCCGCGGTCACGTTGTTCGTCTTTTGAGATATCTCCGTCTTTCTCGCTCTTTTTCAGCGTGTCCATACCATCGCGGCGTACGTTACGCACCGCAACGCGGGCTTGCTCGCTATACTTGGCGGCGACCTTGGTAAGATCGATACGCCGTTCCTCGCTCAGATCCGGCAGCGGCACCCGGATCAGGTTTCCCTCAGTCTGCGGGTTTAAGCCGAGATCGGAATCCCGAATGGCCTTTTCCGCTTCCTTTATCAGGGAATTGTCCCACACCTGCACGGTGAGTAACCGCGGCTCGGGAATGCTGATCGATCCCACCTGGTTCATCGGCATTTTTGAGCCATAGGCTTCGACAGTTACGTTCTCCAGCAATGCCGTGGAAGCCCGCCCCGTCCGAAGACCTGTGAATTCTTTATGCAAAGCTTCGATAGCGCCATCCATGCGGCGCAATAGATCGTTTAGATCCGCTGACACCTTACTATCCTCCCTCAACTAGCGTGAATCGGCCCTCACCCTTGATGACCCGGTTCACCTCGCCCTTATTCTGTATCGAAAACACCAAAATCGGAATGTTGTTTTCACGGCATAGTGTAATGGCCGCGGCGTCCATCACCTGAAGGTCTTGGCGCAATACGTCGAAATGCGTGAGTTTCTCGTAGCGCTCCGCATCTGGGTTGGACGCCGGATCGGCGGAATAGACCCCATCGACCTTGGTTCCCTTTAGCAGGCAATCGCACGCCATCTCCGAGGCTCGCAGCGCCGCTGCGGTGTCGGTGGTGAAATAGGGGTTTCCCGTCCCGGCCGCGAATATTACCACGCGGTTTCGCTCCATATGCCGGACGGCGCGCCGGCGAATATAGGGTTCGCATACCGTAGACATGGGAATGGCGGACTGCACGCGGGTATCGACGCCGAGGTTTTCCAAGGCGTTCTGCAGGGCCAATGCGTTAATGACTGTTGCCAGCATTCCCATGAAGTCGGCATTGGCCCGGTCCATGCCCGCCGCGGCGCCGGATATGCCGCGGAAGATATTACCGCCGCCGACCACCAGGCAAAGCTGAACGCCGGTCTCGGAAACTTCGAAAACATCGGCGGCGACGCGGCTTACGGTTTCGGGATCGAGGCCGAATTCCTGGTCGCCCATCAATACCTCGCCAGATATTTTGAGCAGGACCCGGCGGTAGTTTGGTGGCGTTGTCATAGAATGCGATCTGTAGAGCCGATAATGGGAGCGGCGGAATAAAGCCCGCCGCATCCCTTGTTAGCCGCATACCCCGCACCCGATCAAGCCATGATCCCCAAGTGCGATCCCGCAGATGGTGGATAACCTCGGGCGGTTAGTCGGCCAGGCGGGCAACTTCCTCGGCGAAATCGTCTTCCTTTCGCTCCAGTCCCTCGCCCAGATTGTAGCGAACATAGCCGGCAACCGTGATCTCCGCGCCGGCATCCTTGGCCGCCGCTTCGATCGCTTTACTGACTTTGATATCGGGGTCGAGAACGTAGACTTGCTCCAGCAAGACGCTTTCCTCGTAATATTTACGCAAGCGGCCTTCGACCATCTTTTCGACGATTTCGTCGGGCTTGCCGGACTCGCGTGCCTGATCGGAAAGGATCTTACGCTCGCGTTCCAGCACCGCCGGATCGAGCGACGCGATATTGAGGGATTGCGGATCGGCGGAACAGATGTGCATCGCCAGATTCTTGCCGATCTCGGCCAGCTTGTCGGCCGGCGCTTCCGACTCGAGCGCGACGATGACGCCGATTTTACCCAGGCCCGTAGCGACCCTGTTGTGGACATATTCGGCGACCAAACCGTTCGTGACCTTCAATCCGGTAGAGCGGCGCAGGCCGATGTTTTCGCCGATGGTGGCGACCATCTGCACCGCCTCTTCTTCGACGGTGCGGTCGCTGCCCGGGTATGGCGAAGATTTGAGGGCCTCGAAATCGCCGCCAACTTCATGCGCAATCTCCGTGACGTTGGCCACAAAGGACTGGAATATCTCGTTTCGCGCCACAAAGTCGGTCTCGGAATTCACCTCGACCAGCGTGCCCGTCGTACCTTCGGACTTCAGGCCGATAAGACCCTCGGACGCGGCGCGGCCGGACTTCTTTGCAGCGGCCGACAGTCCCTTGGTACGCAGCAAATCCATGGCGGAATCCATATCGCCACCGCTCTCGACCAGAGCCGATTTGCAATCCATCATGCCGGCGCCCGACTGCTCCCGCAACGCCTTCACGGCTGCGGCAGTGATATCAGCCATCATTCGTTCTCCATATGAAGCACTTGTTTTAACTAATTGAAATAGCGCCTTAAACTATGTGGCGTCGGGTGCCGGCGTTGCGGCCTCGGCAGACACTTCCACAGCAGCTGCTTCAACGGGAGCTGCTTCAACGGGAGCCACCACATCTGTAACGACTTCCGCCGCCACTGCTTCTGGGGCCGCCGGGGTATCTATCGCCACATCAGCGAGGGTTTCTGGCGGCGGCGCCACAGCTTCGCCGACATCTACGCCGCTGATCGTCATCTCCTGCTGCAGGCCGTCCAGGACGGCGCCGGCGAACAGGTCGCAATACAGCTGGATGGCGCGCATGGCATCGTCGTTACCCGGGATCGGGAAGTCGATATGGTTGGGGTTCGAATTCGAATCAACCACCGCGGCGATTGGAATGCCCAATTTCTTGGCTTCGCTGATGGCGATTTCTTCCTTGTTGGTGTCGATGACCACCAACATGTCGGGCCGCCCGCCCATTTCCTTGATACCGCCCAAGGCTAGATCAAGCTTATCGCGTTGGCGCGTGAGGTTGAGCATTTCTTTCTTGGTCAACCCGCCGCTCTCGTCTCCGCCGAGGAGGTTTTCCAGATCGCG
>JBLHHE010000147.1:0-6050 GCA_047616465.1 Alphaproteobacteria bacterium | reverse complement strand
ATTTCTCCAGATAACGCACGATATATCTTTTCGAATTCTTCATCGCGTGCATCTCTGGAAAAACTGGAACGCGTTGCCCAACCTTAAAGGCTGCGGCGTGTCAGGCCGCCGTCGATGGCGGTCGCCGTGCCGGTGATATAGCCGGCGTTTTGGCTGGCAAGGAACGCCGCCAGCGCGGCGAACTCCTCGACCCGGCCGACACGGCCCATGGGAATAACCGAAGCGACTTCGGCTTTGACCGCTTCGATTGTTTTTCCTGTGCGCTCGACATTGATCTTGTAGAACTGCTCCAAACGCTCGGTGCCGATGCGCCCGGGCATTAACATATTGACCGTGACATTATCGCTGGCGACCTCGAAGCTTAACGTTTTGGCCCAATTGGCCAGCGATACCCGCAGCGTATTGGAGATGCCCAGTTCGGGAATCGGCTCGACAACCCCTGTCGAGCTCACGATCAGGATGCGGCCCCATTGGCGTTCGCGCATCCCCGGCAACAGATGGCCGGTCAACCGGAACACGCTCAACACCATCGCCTCGAATTGTGTGCGCCAGGTCTCGGTATCGACTTTGCTGATGTCGCCAAACGGCGGCCCACCCGTGTTGTTGACCAGGATGTCGACCCCACCAAACGTATCTTGGGCGAAGCTTGCCGCCCCATCGATCGCCGCCAGATCGGACAGATCGCAGGCGATACCATGCGCCTCAACGCCATATTTCTCTGAAATTTCCTGGGCCAGGGCCGCGCATTTATCGCCGTTGCGGCTACATAAAATAACCCGAACCCCCTCGGCCGCCAGGACCTCGGCGATACCCCGGCCAATGCCTTGGCTGGCGCCCGAAATCAGGGCCGTTTTGCCGGCTATCCCCAGATCCATCGCTTCCTCCTAAAGCACTGGCTCGGCAGTGGCGATCAGGACGCCCCATCCTTCTTCGGCTCGAGAACGTCCTCGGGCTTTGTGGTGAGGCTTTCGAAAGCCGCGCTGGGTAACCAATATACCCAGTTGCTGACGCGCTGGTTGATTTCGTCGGCTCTGGTCCGCGCCGCCTTGGCCCCCTCCGATACGTCCATCGGGTCCCCCGTATAGGCGGCGGCGAATGTAGCCCAGTTCTTCTTGTCGATCTTGGCCAGCCGTACCGACACCGTAACGCCATCGAATGTCGTCACCGTCGCACTTTGGGCGTCATCGGGCAATGCCAGCTCGCTGCGCGGCTGGATATCTTCGAGACTGACATCCGCCAGGGCGCGGGAGATCGACGTTATTTTTTTCTTGTCTACAACACGCCCTTCCGGCGCACCGCTGAGCACAAAGTCATCAGTATCGGCCGTCTCGCGCGATAGTACGAGGGCCCCCTCGCTGCTGCTGAGTTCGATGCGCGCCACTGTATTTACCGGCACCGACACGATGGAGCGTTCCAGCCAAGGCACCAGCCGGGTCTGGACATTGGCGATGCCGCTGACCAGCCACACATTGTTGGTGTCGGGCACGCGGATGTAGACCCCGCCTACCGAACCGTCGATAAAGCGCGCGCTGGGCCGGCCAATAATCGATTCGGCGAGGACGTCGCCGCCGGCATTGGTAATTTTCACATAGGCGGATTCGGCGTTGATGCCATCGACATCGTCGACCTCCAGGCGCTCAAACCGCTCCGGTAGCGATGTTTTGCGTTCGATGTAGCGCATATCGGAGATGCTGATGACCAAACGCCGCACATCATTTTCGTCGATCTGATAGTTGAAGCGCTCCGGCGTTGTCCAAATGCCATCGGCGCGAACCATCGAGAACGAACCAAACCGGCTTTTTATTTCAACCTTGGTGGCGGAATCCGGGTCGGCGCGCAGCGCGGCAAACACCGGTACGCGCGACACTGGATCGAACTTTGCTGTCGGCCGGTCCAAAACAACTAATGTCGCCAGCACCACCGTAACGATAGTGACGACCAGCCAGCCAAGAAAAATACGTGGGCTCATGTCTATCCCCTTCGTTCTAGTGCAGCGCGGCGCGATAGAACCGCGCCCGCCGTATTCGGCGCACCAATGCGAGCAATAACGCTATGATGGCGATGACCACCGGAACGGCCCAAATGTTGATAACCCGTACCCGGCTTTCCAGGGTTTCCACGTCGTTGCGCAACGAGCGCTGAACTCCGCGCAAATCGCGCCGGCTTTCGAGCATCTTCACCCGAAAATTATCGATCTGATCTTGCTGCGCCGAGGTCAACAATACCCCCGTCGTCTGCTCTTCGCGCTGCAACCCCTCAATGTTCTGCTCGATCTCGGCGATACTGGCGAGGAGCTCCTGCTCTTTAGCGCGAAACTTATCGTCGGCTACCTGGCGCATTTCGGCGATAACTTCGAACGGCCGCACCGACAGGCCACGTCCGCGCAAACCCACCAACGCCTGGCTACCCCGCAGATTATCAAGCGAATTGATGGCAAAATCGGCATTGTTGGCGTTAGGAATGGTCAAGCGCTGGCCGCCGATCTCTTGCACCTGGGCCCAGTTTCGGTCGGCCAAAAAGTCGGCATCGCCAACCAGGATGGCATTGAACGGCACTTTGCTTTCCGACAGATGAGCTTTCTTTATCGCCTCGGCATCGTCGGCCGCATCGAGAACTTCCGCCGGCGGCCCGTCGGGAAACACTGTCTTAATGTCGCCCGAAATACGCACCGCCAAAGGGTAAGACTTATCTTCTGATTTGAATTTTTCGATCAGCGCAATCGGGTTCGGTTGCTGGGCAATGTCGAAAGCGCTCATCAAGTTCGAGTTTTTGGAAGTAAAAATCAGCGGCTCGAGCGTCGTCGTCGCACCCTCGATGGGTAAAAATGCGCCTGCTGAGCTGACAACAATACGCTGCAACTGACTGCTGACATTATCGTCCTGGGCAAACCGGTCGCCAACGAGGGTCAGCCAGGAGACGTAATCGACGGCGACCTGCTGGCCCGACTCTGGATCGGGGAAACCAACCCGAACGGCGTCGTCGCTATTGGCAACGAACTTTCCCGCCGGCATCTCGACACCCCATGCCGCCATTAGCGGCTGCATCGCCGCGATGCCCACCCCCGGCGGCGGTAGCTGTCCCGCTTGCGGTCCGGACAGTGCCATCGATTCGGCGAACGGATCGACAAACGCTAGAACCCGCCCGCCATTGAGAACGAATTGGTCGATCGCATAGGTCAACGAATCGTTGAGCGTATGGACCGCCGCGATAACCAGCACCTCGGTATTTTCCGGCAGTTCCTTAGCGGCACGGTCCACGAACTGAACATCGAAAAACTGCTTCATACCATCGACAATGAGCCAAGACTGGTAGTTATCGAATTGCGTTCCCTGTAGCGGCAGATCCGATAGGACGGAGACCCGGGCCTTGTCGGGGTTCGCCAAATTGTGGACTAACCGCGTTAGATCGTATTCGAGAAAGGGGCCGCGCTCGGGCGCCAGATAACCGATGGCATCCTTGTCATCGGTGCTGTTAGTGCCGGCGACGCCGAAATAGACCAGTTCTCCGGTCTGGTCGAAGGGCAGACCCTGTAAGCCGTCACTGACTGCCAGATCTTCTTCCGGCGAGAACGGTTCCGGATCGAACACTTCGATGCGAACATTGCCGTTCGACAACCGCTCATACTCGCCCAACAATTCAGCCACCCGGGTGGAATGGCGGGCAATGTCGGGGCCGATCTCGTTAAAGCGCCGCGAGTAATACAGGCGCACGTCAATGGGCTCATCGATTGTCGCCAGCAATTCCTTGGTGCCGTCCGACAAGGTGAACAACTTGTCTTCGGTCAGGTCGAGCCGATTTGCCGGGAACGCGGTATTGATTAGGGTGTTGAAAGCCAGGAAAAAAACGAATGCCAGACCGATGCTGAGCCCCGCAAGTATGCTGCGGTCGGCATTTTTTATCTTATCCATCATCGCTTAAGCACTCTTCTTGATTTCGACGATCGCGGTATTGATGAATAACGCCACCCCGATAACGGATGCGAAGAACAGAATATCGCGGATGTCGATAACGCCCTGCGATAAATCGCCAAAGTTGGTGAGAAAACTCAGCTCGGCAACGGCATCGACAAATTTCGGCGGCGCCCAGGCGCGGAAGAAGGATTGCACGAGTTCGACCCCGCTCATGAGGAATACGAAGCCGAGAACCGCCGCCAACACAAAAGCCACCACCTGATTCTTGGTCAATGCCGATACGCTGGAGCTGAGCGCGAGAAAGCCGCCGGCCATCAGCCAACTGCCGACATAGGCGGTCACGATGACGCCATTGTCGGGGTTACCGAGGTAGTTCACCGTAATCCAAATCGGGAATGTCAGCAGCAAGGCGATGCCGGCGAAAATCCAAGCCGCGAGAAATTTCCCGATAACCGCCTGGCCCGTCGAGATCGGCAAGGTCATCAAAAACTCCATGGTGCCGGATTTGCGCTCTTCCGCCCACAACCGCATCCCGACCGCCGGTATCAAGAACAGATAGAGGTAGGGGTGATAGATGAAGAAGACTTGCAAATCGGCCTGGCCGCGTTCGATCCAATTTCCGAAAAAGAACGTTAAACCGCCGGCCAACGCCAGGAAGATAACAATGAACACATAGGCGACGGGCGAGGTGAAATAGGCTGCCAGCTCGCGCCGGCCGATGATCCAAACATTACGCATGGTCCACCTCCTCTTTAATCGCTCCCGTTGCCGGGCCGCCGCTCGGATCGCCGAGGGTCAACTCGCGGAATACATCCTCTAATCGTCCTTTTTCGACATACATTTCGGCAACGTTCAGCCCATTCTGATCGAGCGCCGTACGCACCGATGCGATGATGTCGCCGCTGTTAACCGGAAACGCCACCAACTGGCTCAATCCGCTGGCTTGGAGGACCTGCTCGACGGAGTGAACTCCGCTGATTTCATTTAAGACCGACACGCAACGGTCGGCGCCGTCGGCGGAAATTCGAATACCGACGGCATTATGGTAGCGCGAGCGTTCTTCAAGCTGGGACGGCTTCTGGTCGGCAACGATGCGGCCCTGAGAAATGATAATCGCGCGGCTGCACACCGCATCGACTTCTTCCAGAATATGGGTCGAGATGATGATGGCCTTGGTGGATGACATACGATCGAGGAGATCGCGCACTTCGTGCTTTTGGTTGGGATCGAGGCCGTCGGTCGGTTCGTCGAGAACCAAAACATCGGGATCGTGGATGATGGCCTGGGCCAAGCCGACCCGGCGTTTGTAGCCTTTTGAAAGGGTCTCGATCGGCTGGTGCAGCACCCGCTCCAAGTGCAGGGCCTCGACCACGTGCTCCAGCCCGCGTCGCCGCGCCTCACGCGACAGTTGGCGAATGTCGCAGACAAAGTTAAGCAGGCTGTGGGGGGTCATATCGCCATAGAGCGGCGCGCCTTCCGGCAGATAACCGATGCGCCGCTTGATTTCTATCGGGTGGCGGCGCACGTCATTTCCGCAAACCGTGATGGTGCCCGACGTCGGAGATAAATAACCGGTCGCCATTTTCATCGTCGTCGACTTTCCGGCGCCGTTCGGGCCGAGAAATCCCAGGACTTCTCCGCGATCGACCGAAAATGAAACATTGTCGACAGCGGTGATCGGGCCGAACCGTTTGGTCAAACCCTCAATTTCTAGCAGTCTATCCACGATTTATCCGCTCCCTGATGCACTTCTGCGTTTTCGTGTTCTCGCCCGGGCGGCCGCTTTTGCCGCCAAAAACTAAAAGACCAATCGCGAATGAGCCCCCGATTTAGTCGTTTCCTGTTCTTCTTTCAAGGTCGCCGCTATTAACCAAATCCGCGGCGAGGCAACCTGCTCAACACCCCTGTGCGGCAGACCATCGTCTATTTCGTTTTCGAAACGGTTCGGCCCGGAAAGGTACGCGATGAAGGCCTGTAAGTGCGCATTCTACACAGTAAATTGAATTTCAGCGTTATCAGTCGTTCTAGGGGTAAACGCAGCTATGACCCGTAATCTCGGCGAAGGACCGATTACCGGCAACAATGCTAAAGCGGAATTCGCGGTCACCGACTACAAGAGCATGATGCAGCGGCAACACG
>JBLHHE010000146.1:0-6059 GCA_047616465.1 Alphaproteobacteria bacterium | reverse complement strand
CAAATCGCAAGCGGGCAGGCTGCTTTCCTGGTGCCACACCATGGCCGGCGGGCGGCCGGTGGCGGCTTCCAGCGCGACCGCGACGTCGCGATCGCAGTTCGATCCGGGAAATACAATGACGGCTGCGGGCATGGGTTACACTCCGCGTTCAGCTATCAGCATTGGCCGATGAGTCGCAAATATAGTCCCTGTGGAGAACCGGGTAGGTACCGCTCTAGGCAACGATTTCGATGTCGTAATTCTCGATCACCGTATTGGCCAGCAACTTCTCGCACATATCGGTCACCTGGCTGCGGGCCGCCTCGGCGTCGCTTTCGCTGAGCTCGATTTCGATGTACTTGCCCTGGCGAACATCTTCCACGGTGTCGAACCCCAGCCCGGCGAGGGCCTGTTGGATGGCCTTGCCCTGGGGGTCGAGAACCCCGTTTTTCAGAGTGATGTGAATACGTGCTTTCACGGGGGACCAGCGTTACGTTTGGGTTATTGCAGGGTGACAGGACCTTTGATGTCCTGCTGACCGGCCTCGGGTGTGATGCCGAGGCGCCGCGCGACCTCCTGGTAAGCTTCGGCAACCCCGCCAAGGTCGCGGCGGAACCGATCCTTATCCATTTTTTCGTTGGTTATGGTGTCCCATAAGCGGCAGCCATCGGGCGTAATCTCGTCGGCCAGGATGACGCGCACCTGATCGTCCACGTAGTGCCGGCCATATTCCAGCTTGAAATCGATCAGGCGTAGCCCGATGCCCAAAAACAAGCCGGTCAGGAAGTCGTTGATGCGCAAACTCAGCGCCAACATATCGTCAATTTCCTGCGGCGACGCCCAGCCGAACGCGGTGATGTGCTCTTCGGAAATCAACGGATCGCCGAGCTCGTCGTTTTTGTAATAATATTCGACAAGGGATCGCGGCAGCGCCGAGCCTTCTTCCAGGCCGAGGCGTTTGCAGATCGACCCGGCGGCGACATTGCGGACCACCACTTCGACCGGAATGATCTCGACCTCGTGCACCAGCTGCTCGCGCATGTTCAGGCGGCGCAAAAAGTGCGTGGGAATGCCGACCTCGGCCAGCCGCAACATCAAATATTCCGAGATACGGTTGTTGAGCACGCCCTTGCCGGTGATGATGCCGTGCTTTTGGTTGTTGAAGGCCGTCGCGTCGTCCTTGAAATGCTGGACAATCGTTCCCGGTTCCGGACCCTCGAAAAGGACCTTCGCCTTACCCTCGTATATTTTTCTGCGTCGCGGCATTATCGTGGATTCCAAGTCTGCGGGGCACCTCGCCGCACCCCAAAGGTATAGTGCCCGGCGACATATACCAACCGCTTGCCCGCGAGACAATCGGCGTCGCGAAGTATCGTCTCTAATTAAACCAGTTCGGCGGAAATCCGGGAATTTTGTGGTTAATCAACCGCTAACATCGCCGCGCGTCATCCTCCCGCCCTCCGGATATGCCGGCCCATGCGAGCTTCAGGGGTCTTATTCGTCCTGGGAAAGACGGGCAGCGATATCCCTGCCGCCGGGATCCATAAACCGCAATCGCGCCGGGCCGTGAAGACAGTGAACCAGGTACCTGGAGTCCCGTTTCGCAAATACGTCCCTAATAATCCGCCCGTCCGCCGGATATGTCGAACGCCGCGCCGGTGCTGAACGAACAATCCTCTGATGCCAGCCAGGCGGCCAGCGCGCCGATCTCGGGTGGTTCCACCAGGCGGCCCAGCTCCATGCCGTCTTCGATCGTGGAACGGTAGTCGACCGAGAGGTTGTCGAACAGCTCGGTATTGGCGCCGCCGGGGGTGATGCAGTTCACCAGAACGCCGGTCTTGGCGGTATCCTTGGACAGCGACTTGGTCAGGCTGACGACCCCGGCCTTGGCCGCGGCATAGGGGGAATTGTTGCGGATGCCGACCTTGCCGGCATTCGACGCAATGT
The DNA here is from genome assembly GCA_047616465.1 of Alphaproteobacteria bacterium. GTDB lineage: Bacteria > Pseudomonadota > Alphaproteobacteria > UBA6615 > UBA6615 > JABDJY01. The sequence goes on along the minus strand of JBLHHE010000146.1, from coordinate 4,133 downwards.
TGACGATCCGCCCGTAGCCGGCTTCGATCATCGCCGGCACGATTGCCCGGCAGCACAAAAACGGGCCGGTCAGGTTGAGCTTGAGCATACGTTCCCAGTTCTCGATGGGCTGCTCCCACACCGGGGCGATGGTGCCGACGGCGCCGGCATTGTTGACCAGAATATCGATCTTTCCCATGGCGGCCAGCGCGAGCGCCGTGGCTGCCGAGACAGAGTCCGGATCGGTGACGTCGACCACGTCGGTCGAGACCGGCCCCGCATTGCCCAGGGTTGCGGCGGCTTCGGCGAGCCGCGCCTGATCGATGTCCCACACCGTCACCGTGGCGCCGGAGCGCAGGAACCGTTCGGCGATGGCGTAGCCGATGCCCTTGGCGCCGCCGGTGACAATCGCGGTGCGGCCGTTAAGGTCGATGTTATTCATGGTCCCGTTCCTTCCGATCTGTCGATTGCTGTTTTTGCTTGTGTTTGCGATGCTCTAGCCAACTACAACCCGGGGGAAAAGCCAATGAGCGAACGAAAAAAAGTCTGGGAAGATATTACCTATTATAGCGATGGGCTGGCCATCGCCGCCCATTTGTATACGCCGACCGATTGGAGCCCCGGCGACCCGCCGCGCCCGGCGATTGCCTGTCTGCATGGCTACACCGGCATGAAAGAGGTCTACGGCATGGATGTGCCGCGCCGGCTCTGGGAGGAAGGCTATTTCGTCATTGCGCCCGACCAACGCGGCTTCGGCGAAAGCGAGGGCGGGCGGGGCCGTCACCGGCCGCTGGAACAGACGCAAGACGTCTACGATGCTTTCACTTATCTGGAAACGGTCGAGGGGGTGGATCGCGGACGGATGGGCCTGTACGGCACCAGCTGGGGCGGGGCGTCGGCGATTTGGTGCGCCGCGTTCGACGAGCGCATTAAGGTGATCGTCAATTCGGTTGGCGTCTCCGACGGCGAGCGCTGGCTGGCCCACGCCCGCCGGCCCCACGAATGGCAGACATTTCGCGAGCAGGTCGCCGAGGCGGCGCGCAAGCGGGTGCGCACCGGTGAGCCGACGATGATGCCTTTGCTCGACATCATGCTGACCGACCCCCACACGCTGGATCTCATCCAGCGGCACCACCAAAAACACGGTCATTATGTCTCTGACTACGATCTGGAAAGCGCCGAGAGCTGCATGCGGTTCAAACCGGAAGCCGTGGCCCATCTGATCTCGCCGCGCCCGGTGCTGGTGGTCTACGCCGAAGACGATTGCACGGTACCGCCGGAAGAACAACTGGGCTGCTACGCGCAGTTGGGCGAGCCCAAGAAGCTGGTCAAGCTACCCGGCGCGCAACATTATGAATCCTACTATTTCGCCAATCCCGAGATGCACGAGCTCGGCATGTCGGAAGCGGTCGCCTGGTTCAAGCAGTATTTGTAGCGGTTGCGACGGCTTCGAACGCCGCGTCGCCCGGCCGTCCGGCGGCGAAGCGCCAGATAGAGTGCTGCTCGGATTGTTCCACCGAGGGCAACGCGATCAGTGAGCTCGAGACCGTGCCGTAACCGCGGTCGGTGACGATTGACATGGCCTCGTGGGGACCGTCGGCGGCGTCGTAGAGACGCGAGGCGAGCAGGCTTTCCCAGGATGACCAATCGCCGGTCTCGATGTCCGGCGCCGGGGCCTCGTTGAAGCGGCGGAGAAAATTGCCAACGCGCGGGCTGTCCGTGTCGTTGAGCTCGCCCGAGGTGATCATGGAGAGACCGGCCGGGACCGGCGCCACATCGATCTTGGCGTCGCCCGTACTGCGCACCCAATACGCATCGCAATTGTCGGCGATGACCAGATTGAACGACCGGTAGGCGGTGCCGTCCAGATCGGCTAGAGCCTCGGCGGCGGCCGCCGCATCGGCATGGTCGAGGGCGTCGAGCACCAACTCGCCGCGCGAACGCTTGTCGGTCGTCGGACCCAACGAGCCAACCCGATTGAGCACCGCCGCGGCAACGCCGTGATCGTTGACGCCGAGCCAGGTGCCGCCGGCAAGTTCGTCGCGGCCGGCGACGATTTCCGGCCGATCGGGCCAATGGCGGGCAGGGGGCTGCCACGGCCGGTCGAGCATCTCGTCACGGTTGGCGGCGAGCAGCAACGGCCAGGCATGGCCGGGTCGGCGGAGAATGACGAGCGTACACATAATGGCTAGTGCGGGTGATTGATGGGGGGAACGGTGAAAAAGTGCTACAAAGCGGGGTGCCCGCGAACTATATATTGTTTAATCAGCGGGCCCAACCACGGCGGCAAAACGGCCCCCTATAACCCCATATGAGGAGAGCGGTTCGCAATGGCCGATTTCAATGAACGAGAGAAAGCATTCGAAGCGAAATTCAAGCTCGACGAGGAGTTGCGCTTCAAGGCGACGGCGCGCCGTAACCGCCTGTTGGGCGAGTGGGCGGCCGAGCTCATGGGGTTGAGCGAGAGCGAAGGCGTGGCCTACGCCAAAGAAGTCGTTAAATCTGATTTCGAAAAACCCGGCGACGATGACGTGCTCCAGAAGGTTCTAGGCGATCTTCAAGGCAAGGGGATCGAGACCACCGATCGCGCCGTGCGCAAACAGATGGACGAGCTGATGGAAGTCGCCGTCGCCCAAGTGCAAACCGAAGGGTAGGGGCGTTACCCCATCCTTCGAGACGGGCCTCCGGCCCTCCTCAGGATGATCGGGGGTGTGCTGGTACCAATCTGAGCCTCACCCTGAGGAGGCGCGCAGCGCCGTCTCGAAGGGCGAGGGGGTACCGCGCAGGCGATCCAATCCGGCCGGACGGCGCATGCCTGGATCCCGGATCAAGTCCGGGATGACGGAATTTTGTTATGGCTTTTCTCCTCTGGCCAGTGCGTTCGCAGGCGCGCTTCACCTCTCAGCGTCATCCCGGTCGCCTCTCAGCGTCATCCCGGACTTGATCCGGGATCCAGAGAGGCGCCGGCATCGAGTTTTGTGGGGTCTATCTGCCGCCGGGACTTACTTTAAAACAGCCCCTCTTGGAACGGGTGCCAGCCGTCGCGATGTTCGATCTCGATGATCCACACGTCGGGGTCGCGGCTGGCGGTGCGGTCTAGATAGGCGTCGGCTTCGGCCTCTGGGACCAGCGCGCCGTCCAAGGCGGAAAACCAGGTCAACGCTCCGTCCCCATCGCGGCCCTGGGTCAGGATGCGGCAGCCGGTTTCGCCTTGATTGAGTTTCAGGACGACGGTGCCGCTTTGCCTCTCGCCGCGCCGCACGACCGTGGCCGGAATGCCGTCATTGGAGCACCGGCGCAGTCCGGCGGTCAGCCAAATATCGGTCGGCAGGCGGCCTTCGCTCATGCTTTGGTGAAGACGCGGTTGAAGATCGTATCCACATGCTTGGTGTGGTGGCCTAGGTCGAACAGCGCGTCGAGCGCGTCGCCATCGAGTTTGGCGGTCACGTCGCCATCGTCTTTTAGGAATCGCTGGAAGGCGCCGGGACGATCGGCCTCGGCCAGCTCCCACACAAGCATCGCGGCGCGCTGGACCGCTTGGTAGGCGTCTTCGCGGGCCATGCCCGCCTGGGTCAGCGCCAGCATGACCCGTTGCGAATGCACCAGACCGCCCAGGCGATCCAAATTGTTTTGCATCGCCTCGGGATAGATTACCAGTTTTTCGACCACGCCGGTCAGCCGGCCCAGCGCGAAATCGAGCGCGATGGTGGCGTCCGGTCCGTTGACCCGCTCGACCGACGAGTGGGAGATGTCGCGTTCGTGCCACAGGGCGATATTTTCCAGGGCCGGTATGGCCGCCGCCCGCACCAGCCGCGCGATGCCGGTGAGGTTCTCCGTCAGAATCGGGTTGCGCTTATGGGGCATGGCGCTCGATCCCTTTTGGCCGGGCGCGAAATATTCCTCGGCCTCGCGCACTTCGGTGCGCTGCAGATGGCGGATCTCGATCGACAGATGCTCGACGGCGCCGGCGACGATACCCATTGTGGCAAAGAACGCGGCGTGCCGGTCGCGCGGAATAACCTGGGTCGAGACCGGTTCGACCGCGAGGCCGAGCTTGGCCGCGACATGGGCTTCGACGGCGGGATCGATATTGGCGAAGGTGCCGACGGCGCCCGAAATGGCGCAGGTGGCGATCTCGGCGCGGGCGGCGACCA
>JBLHHE010000145.1:0-6072 GCA_047616465.1 Alphaproteobacteria bacterium | reverse complement strand
GACAGCCCCGAAGACCACGGCATGCCCGGCGCCGCTCATGCCCAAGCCGATCAGCACACCGCCGTTGAGTATCAACTCGGTTGGCGTAATCGCGTTCGCCATGCCGAATATACCGATGGCATAGAGGATGACCCCGCCGGCGATGACCCTGCCCGATCCATAGCGGTCGGCGAGACCACCGACAAACGGCTGCGCCACGCCCCAGAACAAGTTCTGAATTGCCATAGCGAGGCCAAACAGGCCCCGGCTCCAATCAAGATCGAGGGTAATCGGCACTAAATAGAGGCCGAATGTCTGACGCACCCCCAGCGTAATCGTCAGCACGGCGGCGCCGGCGCCAATGACGAGAATTTGCGGTCGCGATAGAGCGCGGCTCATGGGTATTTCCAATACTTGATGTTGCCTAGCCTACCAGACGGTTACATGCGTTCTGTCTGATGATCTGTCAACGTGGAGCGCGGGGGCCGCGTGTCAGGGATCAGAGTGAGTTGCGACCCAAATCGCGGCGCAGCTTGGCGATAATATCGCGGGTACCCGGCAGATGAGGATGCATCCGCAATGCTGCCTCGAATGCCGCCAGAGCAGCCTCGAGATCGCCACGCTGCAATTCGATCTGGCCCAAGCCGCTGAGCGCGCCGAAATGGCGCGGCTCCAAATCCAGGGTGGCATCGACATCGGCAATCGAGTCGGCAAGGTTACCGAGCAGGAAATGCACTGTCGCGCGCTTGTTCCAGGCCTCGGCATAGTCCGGCGCGGCACCGACAAGATCGTCGAAGACCGCCAACGCTTCGCCCAGCCGTTGTCCATTCATCAAAACGACCCCCTGCTGCATCAGCGAAGAGAGATCTTGGTCGTCGTTATTGATCCAGCGCCGCCAAATTTCGCCATGGGCGTTCGATAACGCGCTGGGATCGTCGCTGGTCTGCAAAACCGCGAACAGCTTATCGAGGTCGGGATCCTTTTGGTCCGCACCGGCGGTCAACGGCCAAACCAGGCCGAAGGCAATCATAGATCCAACAATAAGGTGTCGCATGACGTTAAGTATTATCCTAATCCGCTGCGCCGCCAAGAGCCCTATAGGGCCAGCCACGAAGAAGTGAATCGGGACGGGCCGCTATTCGTGACGGGCGATGAAGTCGCCGATATGGGCGTTGAATTCGTCGACATGGACCATGAAGAAAAAGTGGCCGCCATCCTCGTAGAGCTTCAATTCGGCGCCGGGGATGCGGGCCGCCATCTCTACCGAGTTGTAGGGCGGCGTTATCGCGTCGTTCTTGGCGCAAACCACCACCACCGGCACATCGATGGCGCCGAGCCGGTCGATCTGGTCGTGCGCCATAATGGCGTCGATACGCTCGGCGGCGACGTCGGGCGGGGGCGCGGTGGCGATCATCATCTTTTCGGTCTCGACCATCTGGTCGTAATGGTCGGCGAAAAATTTGGGATCGTTCAACGTCGGGGTCGTCATCATGGTCAGCGCTTCGGTGCCCATTTCGGCAAGCACCCGTTTGCGCATCGCAAATTGGCGCAGGAAGTAGGCATCCGACTTCGGCCACGAACAGCAGATCGCCGCGCTCTGCACCCGGTCCGCGTGGTCGAGGCACAAGATTTGGATGATCGCCCCGCCGGTCGATGTGCCGACCATATGCGCCTTGGCGATACCGGCATCGTCCATGATGGCGACGATATCGGCGGCCATGTTGGCGACGCTGTAGACGCCCAGGGGCTTGGCGCTCTCGCCGGTGCCGCGATGGTCGTGCAGCACCACCGGCCGCTCAGCGGCGAAAACCGGCGACTGATTGAAGAAGCCGCCGCGGGTGCCGCCCAATCCGGCAATGAAGAAGATCGGCACCTTCGAGCTGTCGGAATTGAGAATCTCGTAGGAAATTTCGACGCCGCCGGAATCAACTGTCGCCATGGTGCTGCCTCCCTTGTCAGTGCGCCACATGTTCGCTGGCGCGGCGGCACAGGTCAACGCGGCACAGCGGACGCCCGCGAATTGACACGGCAGGCTTTACGCCGCACTAACTAACGACGTTACCAACGCAAAAAAGGGACAGAACGATGGGCCAGAAGCTGGGAATGATCGGCCTGGGCAAGATGGGACTGGCGCTATCGCGGCAGATGATGGCGGACGGCCACGCGGTGTGCGGCTACGACATCGACCCCGCCCGAATGGCGATGTTGGCGGATGAAGGCGGCACGCCGCTCGCCAATGCCCGCGAGGTCGCCAAGAACAGCGACATCACCTTCTCCATCCTGCTCAAAGCCTCACATATCGAGGACAATTTGTTCGGCGCCAACGGCATCGACAAGGCCGACAAGCAGGGCCTCATCCATGTCGAGATGAGCACCATGCCGCCGGCGTTCAGCAAGGAACTTGCCGGCAAGCTCGCGGAAGCCGGCATCGACATGCTCGACGCGCCAATCTCGGGCTCGCACCCCGCCGTCGATGCGCGCACCATCACTTTCATGGTGGGTGGCAGCGACGCGGCGTTTCAGCGTCTCCGGCCGATCCTCGAAAAGCTGTCGGCCGACGCCACGCATACCGGACCCTCAGGCAGCGGCGGCGTTATGAAAGTCGTCACCAATCTGTTCGTCAATTCGGTGACCGCGCTGATTTCGGAAATGGTCCTGACCGGCGAACGCGCCGGCCTGTCGCACGAGGTGATGGCGCATTGCCTGTCGAAGGGATCGGTGCGCGGCGCCATGCTGGATATGATTACGCCGCGTTTGTTCGAGCGTAATTTCGAGCCGCGCGGCGCGGTTGAAATCTTTGTCAAGGATATGGGCCTCGCCATCGATCTGGCGAAAGAGCACGGCATCGAGCTGCAAGTCGTCCCCGCCGCGCGCAAGATGTTCCAGCGCGCCGAAGCCGCCGGCTGGGGCAAGGACGACGCCACCCGCGTCATCGAGGTCTATGAAGGCAAGGCCTAGAATCCGACATTACCCCAGGGAAGGGGAAATCGAAGTCATCTTTCGGGGTAAGACCGGACGTCATTGGCGGTACCCGATGACGGCAATTTCTAGCCAATAACAAACATCGAGCCCAGAACTGCGTTTGGGGGGGCGTCGAGGGCGGAATTTTTATGTCCGAGAAATGGTGCGTGGAACAGCTCAGTACCGATTAGCCCGGCATTCTGGGAAAGCCCTTCAATTCCGGGTCAATTGGGGTCGACTCGATCTTGCTGTCCAAGAAAATGTTGATGGACGGTTTGATCAGTGAAGTTTGATCGAGAACTCCAGCTCGAATACTCAGACTATTCGTACGAGCGGAATTTCGGCCGAACAGTTGAGATCCGCAATCGGGACAAAAATATGTCTCGATTTCCGCGCCGCTATCGGCCTTGTGTTTATGGATCTTTGGCGTGCCGGTAATAGTGATCGCGTCCTTATCAACCACCCCGTTTGTGGCAAAGGCCGCACCCGTGATAGCTCGGCAATTGCTGCAGTGGCAATTGACCGTCCGGGAAATTTCGGAGTCCCCACTGAATTTGATGTTACCGCAAAGGCATTTTCCGGACAGCTTCGGCATCTTTCGGCTCCAGATTGATCATAATTTCCGAGCGGGGAATCCCCAAGCTCTGCACTTCCAGTCTATTTGACGTAGCTGCATCCGGCTAGAAGTCAACCCACCTGCGGCTGTCGCGACGCGGACGGGCGGCTCAGACAAGCGCCGCCATTGCTACGGCAACTGTATCGTTCGCCTGTTGTACGGTCAGCCCCAGTTTGCCTCGCACCTGGAGTCCATTCATCACAGATGTGACGTAACTTGCCGTCACTTCCGGATCCAGATCCTTGCGCAAAGACCCATCCGCAATCCCTCGACTTACGACTGCTGCGATCGTCTTTTCTTTCTGCCGCGTGTTCCGGCGCAGCCGGTTGCGAACGTCGGCGTCGTGGGGCGCTAGCTCGATGGTAGAATTGACCGAAAAACAGCCTCGGCGCACGCCGGTGCACGTGGACATGCCAATTACACCTGAGAAGATCTTTTCGAGCGCCTCACGACCTGAACCGCTGGAGGCAGCTGCCTCGCTTAATCCAGCATTGGCGCTCGACAAGTAGGAATCAAGCGCACGCATAAACAGGCTCTTCTTGTCGCCATAGCCTTTGTACAGGCTCCCCTTGGCGAGCCCCGTGGCCTCCATCAAATCACTCATTGACGTGGCATCGTAGCCGTGCGCCCAAAACACGTCCAAAGCCGTGGTGAGGACTTTCTCAATATCGAATTCGCGAGGTCTTGCCATAGGGTAGCAAGTTTTAGCCATTAGGGACTGAACGGTCAATAATAGTTAGGTTGGGGCGACCTCTTTGTTGGCCTCCTGTTTGCCGATTTGACAGCACTCAGATCTTGTGGGATTGTCTTGACATTAGGAACCGAACGGTCACTAACAGAATCCATGCCGCAGCGGAGCGGTTGTAAGCCACCGAAGAGGACAAACCTATGAAACTATATTATTCGCCCGGCGCTGGTGCGCTGGCTTCACACATTACGATTCGGGAACTAAACCTAGATGTTGATCTCGTTAGAGTGGATGTACAAAAAACGCATAAGACGGAGTCGGGGGACGATTATTATGAAATCAATCCCAAAGGGTATGTGCCGTTTTTGACGATAGACTCGGACACGAATTTGTCGGAAGGCGCCGCAATCCTGCAGTATCTGGCTGACCAAGACCGTGAAGGCAGAATGATTCCACGTGAAGGGTCCCCGGAACGATATCAGGTTCAAGAATGGCTAACGTTTGTTGGGACTGAACCTCAGCGAATCCTCGGCTCATTTTTCATTGAAGGTCATCTCACCGGAGCCGGACAGGAGTTCGCGAAAGCCAAATTGCATCAGAGATTGGCGGTTATGAACGACCGACTGGCTGGTAATGAATACCTCATGGGCGCTGACTACACGATCGCCGACGCATACGCATTTACGATCTTGAATTGGATTCCGGCATTTGGGCTTGATATCGATATCAGCGACTACAAAAATCTAGTTCCATATTTGGACAAAATTCGATGTCGAGAAGCCGTTCAAACAGCCATGAAAGAAGAAGGATTGTTGTAAGGGACCGTGTTTGGACGGTAGTCGCCACAGCTGACGCCCCGCATTAGTAGGCGCCGGCGCCGCGCATCCAGCCCATCAAATCGGGCAGAGAGGTGGCGCGTTACAGGCGGTTTAGCGTCGCCGCCGAATGTCCGTTAGGGGTCAAAAGTGAGCCTCAAAACCGCGTCCCCTGAGCGACCGGAGCCAGGGGTGAAGCCGCCGAAAATCCCGGCCTCAAAATCTAACAGCATTACCATTAGTGTCGGATGGCGCCGTCGGCGGACAAATAATTTGGGCGGCTTGCAGTGCCATCGGGCGCATTCCGCATGTCCGGTATCGGCTGGTCCCCGCCGGTAACGGCAACCGTCAATTACTCCCGTTCTACCCCAACTGAAGACATTCGGGGCTGGCTGCCGCCTGGCGCCCCCCTTAACTCCTGTGAAAACCGGGTGGAAGCGCCTATATATATCCTTCTAGTCCAACTACCCCGACATCCTATGACCAAGCTCCAAGGCGAAATCGCCCGGCGGCGCACCTTCGCCATCATCTCCCACCCGGACGCGGGCAAGACCACGCTGACCGAGAAGCTGCTGCTGTTCGGCGGCGCGATCCAGCTTTCCGGCGCGGTCAAGGCGCGCGGCAAGGCGCGGCGCTCGCGCTCCGACTGGATGAAAGTGGAGGCCGAGCGCGGCATCTCGGTCGCGTCCTCGGTGATGACCTACGAATACGACAACTGCGTCTTCAACCTGCTGGACACACCGGGCCATGAAGATTTCAGCGAGGACACCTACCGCACCCTGTCGGCGGTCGATTCGGCCGTTATGGTGATCGACGCCGCCAAGGGCATCGAAGCCCAGACCCGCAAGCTGTTCGAGGTTTGCCGCCTGCGCGACGTCCCCATCATTACCTTCATCAACAAGCTCGACCGGGAAGGCCGCGACCCGTTCGAGCTGCTCGACGAGATCGAGCAGATGCTGGCGCTCGATGTCACCCCGGCGAGTTGGCCGATCGGTATGGGCCGCAATTTCCAC
>JBLHHE010000144.1:0-6076 GCA_047616465.1 Alphaproteobacteria bacterium | reverse complement strand
CTAATTATGAATTAGTACTATTAACTAATTTTCCGGCTCCTATCCTTCTATTGGCCACTGGTACGCTAACGATGCCGCCTCAAAAAATATCCGGCAGAGGTAATATGGCGTGCCATATCGGCCCCGATCCGGCCTATTCCTCGGGTTCGCCGAGCTCGTCGAGGTTGACCGGAAAGGCTATTTCCTTGCCCAGCTTGGCCGATAAATCCATCGCCATGGTCATCACCAGATTGCGGTGACCGTCTTGCGGTGACGCGTGGGGCGTATTGAGGCCGGTATAGACCCGCTGGAACCAGGAATTGGTCTCCTCGCGCATCGGTCCCCACAGCTGTCCGTCCTGAATGTCGCCGGGCGGAAAGCTGGTGAGAAACTCCACATGGCGGGTGGCGTCGACACCCTCGGGCAAGGGATAGGGGGTCTTCTGCGACTTAGAGCTGGCGAGAATGACATCGCGATGGGTGTCCTCGATATCGATCGCTCCTTCGGTGCCGACGATACCGATTTCCAAGCCATACACCGCACCCGGCCACACCAAGGGCAAGGCCCAGCTGATATTCATGGAAAACATCGTGCCGTCATCCATGGTCCAAATGCCGAAGGTCGAATCCTTGGTGCCATATTGCGACATCACCCGGTCGTTCGAGCGCGCATAGACCGACACCGGCCTCTTGCCCTCCATCAGCCACATGCTGATATCCAGCGAATGGGTGCCCGACACCACCATGGGCGTCAGGCTGGCCCGGTGGTTCGCGGCGCGCGACAGGGTGACGATGGGCGCTGCGCCGTTCATAAAGGCGCGGGTGACGACGCCGGTCACATCGCCGATTTCGCCCGTCGAGACACGTTCTTTGACCACTAGAAAGCGCCGGCGGAAGCGCTGTGTATAGCCGATCACCGCATCGACTTTCGCCCGCTCGATAGCCTTCAGCACTTGCTCGGACTCGCGTGCATTGGTCGCCAGGGGTTTTTCGATAAATAGCGAATGGCCCTGCTCGACCGCTGCCAGGATGGGGCGCGTATGGTCGTTTTCGGTGGTGGCGATAATCGTTGCATCGACTTCCGGCCGGGCGATCAACTCAGCAAAATCGGTGGTGAAAAAATCGGCGCCCGTATCCTGCTGCAATTTATGACCGCGTTCGGCGTCGATGTCGCACACACCCAACCAGCCAATGCCGGGATAGTCGCGCGCCAACTCGGCGCGGATACGGCCAATGGCGCCACAACCGACAACAGCAAGACCAAATTCACGTTTAAGTCCGGGCATGTTTTCTCCCCTCATCCGAGTTAAATCGGTAATCGTTAACGACCACTGTGCGGCAGGCGGGGTAGCGGTGTCTAGACACCTAGGGGGGCCAAGTGCGGTTCGCCCCGTGCGCCGAACGTGTAACAATGGGCGTTCGACAAATTCTTCTACCCTAACATCGAGACGCGCCCCATGACCGAACCACGCAATCTCTCCATCGACGGCGACCGCCTGTGGAACTCGATCATGGAGATCGCCAAGATCGGCGCCACCGAGAAGGGCGGCAGCCGGCGCCTGGCGTTGACCGATCTGGACCGCGAGGCCCGCGATATGTTCGTCGCCTGGTGCGAAGACGCCGGCTGCACCATATCGATCGACCGCATGGGCAACATCTTCGCCCGGCGTCCCGGCAACGACCCCGCCGCGGCGGCGGTGATGACCGGCAGCCATTTGGACACCCAGCCCACTGGCGGCCGCTTCGACGGAGTCTACGGCGTACTTGCCGGGCTGGAGGTGATCCGCACGCTGAATGATCTGGGCACCCAGACCGAGCGACCCATCGACGTGGTGGTATGGACCAACGAAGAGGGCAGCCGCTTCGCGCCATCGATGATTTCGTCGGGCGTATTCGCCGGCGAATTCACCCTGGAGCATGGGTTATCGCGGCCCGACCCGGAGGGGCTGACCATCGGCGAAGAGTTGGTGCGTATCGGCTATGCCGGCGAGGAAGAGGTCGGCGCGCGCAAGGTCCACGCCTATTTCGAGGCCCATATCGAGCAAGGCCCTATTCTCGAGGCCGAAGACAAGACCATCGGCGTGGTCACCGGCGCGCAAGGACAACGCTGGTACGAGGTGACTTTGACCGGCATCGAATCCCACGCTGGGCCGACACCGATGGACAGGCGCAAAGACGCGTTATTGGGAGCCGCGCGGCTTATCGAGTTGGTCAACCGCACCGGTCTCGATCATCCGCCACACGCCTGCGCCACAGTCGGCATGATCGATTCCTACCCCAACTCGCGCAACGTCATCCCCGGCCGGGTATTCCTGACCATCGATTTCCGCCACCCCGACGACGAGGTGCTGTCCCAGATGGACACCGACATGCGCGCCGACCTCAACGCCATCGCCGCCGATATTGGTCTGGAGTTAGCAATCGAGCAAATTCTCTACCTGCCCCCGGTGGTCTTCGATCAGGACTGCGTCGCCGCCATTCGCCAAGCCACCGAGGCGCAAGGCTATACCCGGCGCGACATGGTCTCGGGGGCCGGCCACGATGCCTGCAATATCGCCGCCGTCGCGCCGACCTCGATGATCTTCATTCCGTGTATCGACGGCATCAGCCACAACGAGGTCGAAGACGCCAAGCCGGAATGGATCACCGCCGGCGGTCAGGTGCTATTGGGCGCGATGCTGGAACTGGCAGGGGTGCAGTAAGACTTCGTCACCCTTCGTGACGCGATCTTCGATCGCTCCTCAGGATGAGGTTTGATTATTAACTTCTAGCATCACAATAGACCGCATGCTGAGGAGGCGCACAGCGCCGTCTCGAAGCATGGCCTAAACAATAATCCGCTAATCGAAGAACACCAGCGCGCGGGTCTCGAGGCTTTCGCGCGGCGCGGCGTCGGGCGGGCTGGTGGGGTCTTCGAAGGCGGTGTGCAGAGAATAGCGCGCGCGGCCATCCACGGCGGTGTCGTAATTCTTGATCAGCACCGCCTCGTCGCGGGTCATACGCGGAAAATAATACCAAAGGTTATCGGCATCGTAGGACGCGTGGCGGGTTTGCCCGACCCGGTTATAGGCGCGCCGCTCGACCGTGTGCAGGCGGCTATCGTCGACGCTGCGCGCATCGCACAGGGCCAGGGGCCATTGCTCGATGATACCGGCGACCGAGCGCCACACATTGACGATGGCGAAGCGCTTGGCGAGCCGGGCCTCGGCCTCATCGGGCAGCAAATCCTTGATGCGCTGTTGCGCCGACCAGTCGGTGTAATCGGTGTGGGCCGCGCCCGCCGGGTCGCGGGCATTGTGCTTCTCGCGTAACTCTTGCGATGTTGAACGCCTTGTGTGGTCGAACACAAACACCTTCGACGCGCCGGTATGGGCGGCAATCAGGGCCTCGACCTCGGGCACATAGACCGCCGCCAGTTCGCCGTCATCGTAGAAGTCGCGCACTTTGGTGGGGTGACCGACGAAGGCAAAGCCTTCGACATCAAGGGAAAAATTATTCGGCAATGCACGGGCATCGCGCACCACCATGTTGCGTTTCTCGCGTTCGCCCTCATAGCTGGTGCGCTCGCCGGGCACGTCCGACTGATAGAATACCGGCATCTCTCCCGTATCGACCATATAGCCGATGGGCGCCTCGATCGTGGGAACCGTAGAGGAGTGAGATGTAGATTGGCTCATAACGAATTCTCCAAAGTAGTGCGCCCCTACCCGGCCCTCGTATCGTTGCGCGGCAGCATCACCGGCTCATCCCGCTCAACAGACAAATCGGCGGCGTTATATACATCCATCACCAAAAGCGCCTCGTCGCGTGTCACCATGGCCGGCCGGTCGTAGGCGACAGCTTCTATGAAATGACCGACCTCATGGTGCATCGAACCGGCAAAGACATGATCGACCGGCTCGCCCGGCATCGACGATAGGGGATAGCGGATACCGTGCTCGGTCGTGTTGAGCTGCACTTCCCTATGGGTATCGTCAATGGTCAGGGCGCCATCGGTGCCGATCACTTCGATCCACCCTTGCACGTAATTGGGATAGCCAACCGGCAATATCCAACCAACGCCAACCGTGATCGTGGTGCCATCGTCCATGGTCACCATGACCCATTGATGATCAGGCGTATCGCTTTTTTGGCTAAACAGTTTTCCGGAGGTTTGGGAATAAACCCGTATCGGCTTGCGCGGTTGCAGGCACCATAAGAGAAAATCGATATCGTGCACGCCACCGATCGACGCCGGCGACATTTTCGACCGGCCGGTGATTTTTTCGCCAAGTTCACGCGTCGATTGGCGCGACACCAGACAGGTCACCGGTTCGCCGATAAATCCCTCTCTCAGCGCTTTCTTGACGTAGACGTAACGCGGGTCGAACCGGCGCGAATAGCCGATGGTGATCTTTAGGTTATTTGCCTCGGCCAGCGCATAGGCCTTTTCAGCCTCTTCAATCGTCGGTGCGATAGGCTTTTCGACAAACACATGTTTGCCCGCCTCAAGCGCCGCCATGACCATGGGGTAGCGTTTGGTTTCCGGCGTCATCGAAATAACGATGACGTCAATGGAATCGTCGGCGATCAGAGTTTGCCAATCGTCCGTAATCGAGGTCGGATTGGTTTCCGCCTTAATCTCGGCCTGCCGCTTGGGGTCGATTTCGGCAATGTACAGTTGGTCGACGAGGCCATTTTGGGCGCAAGCATTGGCGCGAATGCCGCCAACCCAGCCCGTGCCAATCACGCCAACATTAATTCGCTTGAGCTCCGCCATCTGATTTCCGCCCTAATTATTGTTTTTGCTTTTTACGAACTTGGCCTGCGCCCTATCCGACCGCGCCGACGAACCTATAGCGTTGCGCGAAACGGCCGCGCTGTCCATGGCTGCACGCATCTTTCCGATGTTGAAACTGAGCCTCAACAGCCCGGCTTGGCCGCCGCCAC
Organism: Alphaproteobacteria bacterium; assembly: GCA_047616465.1. Lineage (GTDB taxonomy): Bacteria > Pseudomonadota > Alphaproteobacteria > UBA6615 > UBA6615 > JABDJY01. The sequence goes on along the minus strand of JBLHHE010000144.1, from coordinate 1,169 downwards.
GTTGACGTCTGTTTGCTTGTGCTCGGCGAGCCAGAGACGGGTGCGCTCCTCGGCGCTGGCGATCTGCTTGGCCGTCATCGACTGGGCCACCGCATCGCGCAAAGGCGCACCGACGGCCACACAGCCGCCATTTTCGGTCGCGGCGGCGATGCCGAGCCACATATGGACGCGGATCAGGCCATCGTTCGGCGCCCCCTCTTTGGTGCCGGTATCCAGGTTTTGTCCCCAATAGAGCATCCCCAGTTCGAACGCCGCCCACCACGACCCTGCCGCCGCGGCACGTTGATACCAGGCGGCGGCTTGTTCGTCGTCGCGCGCCACGCCCCGCCCGTCGCGGTAAAGATTGGCAAGACCATATTGGGCGTCGGCGTTTCCCTGCTCCGCCAAGGGCCTCAACTCGGCCAACGCCGTGGCATAATCGCCCAGAAAGGCCGCCTCTTTGCCCTTTTCTATGTCCTGCGCACCGGCCGGAACCACGGCAACCACCAGCAAACTCAACAGGGTTAAGATCGGCAACTTAATCATGGTCAGAGTTTATCATCGATCACGGTGGCTTTGCACTAAACAGATGGGATTTTCAAGCGCTGCCATTAACCTTAAACTGGTCGTAGCGTGGTTCAAGAATACGAGCAGAGCAAAGACCGATGAGCCGAAAAGTGGTGTTTTCTATAAGCGCGTTACTGCTTTTTGTCGAAATCGGGATCGGCACGGCAGCCCTAAAATCGGGCGAGCGGCAGTTCGCGGAATCACGCGCCAGCGTTGCGGCAATCTTCGAGCTTGTGCGTAAATATTCTCGTCCGTTCCCAAGGTTGCGGACGCTGCGGTAATTCTCGGCCCCCGCGCCTTGCCTTGTGGGCGATCAATCCCATCTCTTCCCGAGCATTAAGGCGGGATAACCCGTCACCATCATTAACTTATAGGTCCATTCGGACGGCCCTTTGGTCTCACATATATAAGGCAAAATTTCCATGGCTGATAACACTGATCTCTTCACCCCGCTCGATATGCGCGGTCTGCAATTACCCAACCGTATGGTCATGTCGCCGATGACCCGCAGCCGCGCCGGCGAGGGCGATGTTCAGCAGGATCTGAACGTCGAATATTACTCCCAGCGTGCGTCGGCCGGGCTTATTGTAACCGAAGGCGTGCAAATCAGCGCGGAGGGCAAA
>JBLHHE010000143.1:0-6087 GCA_047616465.1 Alphaproteobacteria bacterium | reverse complement strand
TCCGAACACCACCATGATCCAGACATCCCATGGATTGCCGCTGGCGGTGAAGGTTCCGATCACGCAGAAGATCATGATGATCGGCGCCAGAATGCCGCGCGGCACCAGGGTCGAGTAGGCCATGGTGCGGGCGAGGACGGCGGCGATGCCACCCATCAGGATGTTGGCCAGCACAAAGCCCCACATCACCGTGTAGATGATCTCTGGATTTTTTGTGAATAATGTGTCGCCAGGCTGCAGGCCGTGGATCATCAGGGCGCCGAGAATAACGGCTGCCGATATGCCGCCGGGAATTCCCAGAACGAACATCGGAATCAGCGACGTGCCTGTCACGCCGTTGTTCGACCCTTCGGTCGCGGCCAGCCCTTTGATCTCGCCCTGACCGAACTTGTCGCCCGGCTTGCCACGTTGGATCTCCCACGAGTAGGCGATCCACTGGGCGACGCTGGCGCCGGCCGCTGGCACCATCCCCATAACTAAGCCCGTGACCCAGCCGCGCATCAGCGACCAGCGGCAGTGCATGATCTCGCTGTATTTCGGCCAGATATTCCAACTCAGCTTGGCCTTGCCGGAAATGTTCGTATGGGGGCTGCCCTCGCATAGTGTGAGGGCCTGGGCAAAGGCGAACAGGCCGATCACCGCAGGCAGCACCCCGATCCCCGATAAGAGACCCGTTGCACCATAGGTAAACCGCGGAAACGCCGTCATCGTATCGACGCCGATGGTGCTGACGAACAGGCCGAACATGCCGGCGGCCAGGCCGCGCAAAAGCGATTCGAATGAAACCGCAGCGATCGCGGTGAGGCCGAGAATAGCGACCAGAAAATACTCCGCCGGTCCGAAGAGGAGCGAAATCTTGGCCAGCGGCGGCGCCAGGAACAGCAACACCAGGCCGCTGATCAGGCCGCCCATCACGGAGGCGAAAGTCGACATGCGGATCGCTTCGATCGCATTGCCGCGCTTGGTCATCTCGTAGCCTTCGATCGCGGATGCGGCTGACGCCGAGGTTCCAGGTGCGCGCAACAGAATGGCCGTGAACGATCCGCCATAAATGCCGGCGGCGTAGGTAGCGACCATCATGATAAGAGCGGTCTGAGGTTCCCAGGTGAAGGAAATAGGGATCATCAGGGCAATTGCCATGGGTGGGCCGAGCCCCGGAATAGCGCCGATGATCAGTCCAACAACGATGCCGATCAACATGGCGCCCATATTCGCTAGTGAGACGACGTCGCCTAGGTGAGAGAACGCTTCCATTGCCACTACTTCCCTTTTTGGTGCATCGGACCAAATCTCGGCATTATCGAGGTCAGATCAGAAATCCCTGGGGCAAATCGGCGCCGAGGGCAATGTTGAAAAAGACATACATCAACGGGAACAGGCAGATTGCGACCGCCCCCATGGCCTTGAAGTTTCTTATCCCGGTCATGTACGTGACCAAGAAATAAAACACGATCGAAGCGGCGTAATACCCGACCTGGAAGACAGCGTAAATGTAGAAAACCGACACGATCATCACCAAGACCGGCTTCAAACCCGTGTATGAAAAATCGAAACGAACCGCGCCTACGAACTTCTCGTCGCGCGTTATGTAGGTGCGCACAAGCATGATGACGGCGAGAAAAATGATCAGGTATTCGGTAAACTTCGGGAACGCGCCGGACGTGCTTGGCAGGCCGGTCGACTCCATGATGAAGAAAGCGGCAACGATAATCATGCCGATTGCGGTCAGACGCTCGGCCCATAGCTTAGTCATGCGAATGTTCCCAGGCTCGGTTCCGTTACGAAATGCGCGGTACGATTCGCCGCGGCACAGACGATCAGGAATTACGAAATTGTAAGAAGACGCCGTGCCCTGCCGGGCAACATCCGGCAGGGCCCGGCGGCCATATCAGTGGAAATCGAAGGCGACTGCTACTTCTTTTTCTTAGGCGGTGCAGGCGGCCCTTCCCAGTAGGCGGCGTCTTCGGCAACCTTCTGGCCAGCACGCAGCAGGTCCCACATTTCGTCACCCGTACGGTACATCAGGAAGTTGCGGTTTGCCGTCTCTTTCTGGATGTATGCAGGGTTGCTCATCGCGGCCTTGATGGCCTTAAGATAAATTTCACGCTTTTCCTCGGACAGCCCGTTCGCGGTCGCCAGGGTGCGGCCGGCGTAAGTTATGTTCGCCTTACCGACGATTTCCTGGAAGGTCGGCACGCCCGGAAGTATGCTCCAGGGCTCGCTGTGCAGCACAGCGATCGGGCGCAGTTTGCGTTCCATGATGCTGCGGACATAGTAGCCGACATTGCCTGCCACCATGTCGACGTTCTTACCGAGAATCATCGCGATCTTCCCGTTGTCGCCAGTGTCGCTGAAGATAAATTTCATGGGCTTCATTTCCGGTATCGCCTTCTGGGAGAAGGCCATGCCGACATGGTCGTCGCCGCCATGGCTACCGACCGAGACGATTAGCGGTTCTTTCTTGGCGTATTCGATCACATCTTCGAGCGTTTTGAAGCGCTCGTCGTCCCAACGAACCAGCCAGAGGCCGGGATCGTAGGAATGCCACGCCAGGAAGTTGAACGATTCCAACGTCTCATTGCGCTTCATGTCCGGGTTCAACATTGAGAAAATGTGCGGGATGTTTACGACGGCAAGCTTGTGATCGTCCTTTTTGCCGTCCCATTGGCCCGTCACCTGGCCCCACGACACCCAGCCGCCGCCGCCGGCGACGTTGGTGACTTTTACTGGTACGCCCAGCTCTTCGGAAAGGTACGGCGCGAAAAGCCGGAACGTCCGATCGGCGCCGCCGCCCGGGGCGAACGGCACCTGGATAATGACGGGTTTACTGGGGAATTTTTCTTGTGCTTGAACGGCTGTGGAGCCAACCAGGCTCAACCCCGCCAGAGCAACCACTGCAACAGCAGCGGATAGATGTTTTTTAAGCGTGAGCATTTTAATCTCCCTAATGTTCGCAGCGGAATTATCTTTTCGATATTATTTTTCGGGTCGGCGTGGGTCATGCCACTGGGGCTGACTCACGAAACCCAAGAATTCCGATACACTTGATTGTGAAAGCTACCGTTGCAGCGTCAGAACAGTCAAGTATCAAGAATTTCATTTATAACGCGCGCCCTAGACGTGACTTTTCCCCTTGAACGGGCCGCCCCTACCGTCGACAAAGTGCTGAGCTGGTCGGCGCGCTCGCTGGGTATCCCGAAACAGCCGCGCCCACCTCATAACGGCACCCTCGTTGCTTCGCCCCGTCAGTTTGTGGGTCTTATTTTTGCCATTTTGGGGTGGTCAGATTAGGTGAAATCACTTTACGCTGCCGTTGCGCGATTGAGAATTTTCATAAAGTAGTAAAATTTTCCAATAGTGATATAGTTTCGGCACCGTTTGGTTTCAAACACGCATGCTAGCCAATCGACATCAGGGAGGAATAACAGTGAAAACGATTAAATGGGCGGACTTTTCGCGCCGTCAGATAATGAAAGCGGGTGCGGTTGCTGCCGCCTCAGGTGTGCTTCCGGGCGCACTAACATCGCAGGCTTTCGCCGGCGCCGAGGAAGACGCGATCATCGCATCGGCCAAAAAACTTACCGCCACAGAAGTAACCGGCATCTTGTGGTCAAACTACCAGGTTGCCGTTTCGCCGATCGCTGCTGAATTCAAAGAAGCAACCGGCATCGACCTGTCGAAGATCCAGGACATCAGCACCTTCGACATCCCGCAGCGCGCGATGGCCGAGGCGCTGTCGAAGTCGCCAGAATTCGACTTCTTCCATGTCGACTCCAACATGATTCCCTCGCTGGCTTCGGCCGGCTTGTTGGAGCCGTTGGACAGCTACATGGCGGACGCCAACTTCAAGATCAATGCGGTCGGCGACTTTGGCAAGTTCATGACGTATAAGGACAAGACCTACGGCATGCCGACCGACGGCAATGTCATGGTTCAGTTCGTACGTAAGGATTTGTTTGAGAACCCGGACGAACGCAAGGCCTTTGCCGACAAGCATGGCCGCGAGATGACATGGCCGGAGACCTGGGAAGAAGAGCTTGAGTTGATGAAGTTCTTTACCCGTCCCGATGACAATCTCTGGGGTTCGGCTAACTTGCGAGATCGCGGGTCAAGTCTTGTTTGGTTCTACATGTACTTCTATAGCGCCGGCGGCTTCCCGTTTGACGGCGATATGAACCCGACCCTCAACACGCCCGAAGGTGAGTACGCCGTGCAGACGTTCCTTAACGTCAAGGAAGCGTCTCATCCCGAGGCTGCCGGTTGGGGCACACCGCAGATGATCCCCCGGATCGTCAACGGTAATGCGTTCTCGTGCCAATACTGGGACGGCATTATCGCGCTGGCGGAAAACCCAGATAGGTCGAAGACAGCCGGTAAATGGACTTATGGTCAGGTACCGGGATCGAAGTTCAGCGGCAAGCTCGTGCATCGGTCCTGTTCGACACCGGTTGTTTCGGTCGTCGTTAACCGCCATAGCCCGCGTAAGGCGCAAATGGCGCATTTGGCCATGTATATGGCGACCGCGGCGAATAGCTCGCGGATTGTCGGCGATCCGGTGAACACATTCCACGATCCGTGGCATGTGGATCACTTCAAGCCGGGCTCGCAGCCGTTCAATACCTACACGGCGGGCGGTATGGCCGCGATTGAGCGAAACCTCAAGATCACCACGCCGCCGATCTATATGACCGGCCTGCTGGAGTTCGAGACCGAGCTCAAGCGGAATATCTCGGAGGCCTATACCGGCGACAAGACCGCCAAGTCCGTGGTCAAAGACACCGAAGAAGCTTGGAAGCGGACGGTGCGCCGGATCGGCAAACGCAAACTCAAGGAAGAGTTGGAAACCTACAAGTCACTGTTCCCGACGGTCGATTCGGCCTGATTGGTTCATTCGTTATTGCTGGCGCTCGCGCTGGCACGAGAAAGGGGGTGGCGAATTCGCCACCCCCTTTTTTTGTTGTGTACCGTCGTGATCTATCCGGGGCCCGTGTCAGGCCCCAACAAACCTGCGGTCCTCGGTGTCGTTTCGTGTCCCGGACGCGCAATACACTTCGTAATAAACGTGCAACCATAGGCCAAATATGGTTAACGAACGCTTTCGGGCGTTAACTTTGTTTTTTCTAATGGCGGTTAGTTTGTTGGCTGGTACTACCGCGTGTGTCCGCAGACCTTTTCGCGGTTGGGTAGTTAAGGTGTACAGGAGCGACGGTAGATGACCCCGCGTATTGAGACGCAACGCAAAGCGTTGATCGATCAGGTTGCCCAAAAGGCCCAAGGCGAATTCAAGGGCCGCAGCGGCAAGATCGCTGAAACTTTTGTGCGCACCTTTTATGCGAACGTCCCGCCGACGGACATCGCCCCACAAAGTGCGGACAACCTGTACGGCGCGGCGGCCTCGTTTTGGAAATTTGCGCAGAAGCGAAAACCCGGCCAACCGAAGATACGCGTTTTTAATCCGGTAGAGGCTGAGCACGGTTGGCGGACGGGCCACACGGTCATCGAAATCCTCAACGACGATATGCCGTTCCTCGTCGACTCGGTCACCGCCGAGCTGAACTACCAAGGCCTCACCGTTCACCTGATCATCCACCCAATTGTTGATATCGAGCGGGATAAATCGGGCAAGCTGCTCGATTGCACCGGCGCGCCCAATGGTACTGCGGCCGCTGGCAAGCCCGAAAGCTGCATGCATTTTGAGGTCAGCGAGCAAACCGACCCCGCCGCGATTGTGCACATTACAGCGCAACTCGAACGCGTTTTGTCGGACGTTCGCGCGTCGGTCGAAGACTGGCCGAAAATGTGTGACGTCGCCGCTGAAATTCTGGAAGGATTGCGGGCGCAGTCGCCGCAATTGCCGTTGGAGGACGTTAAAGAGGCCGAGGCCTTCCTCGAATGGATCAACGACGACCACTTCACGTTTCTGGGTTACCGCGAATACGATCATGTCGGTAGCGGCAAGAGCCAGAAGCTAAAGGCAGCGCCGGGCGCGCTTGGCGTGTTGCGTGATGCCGACCGCAGCATTGTCGAGCGCTGGGCTGACAACGAGCCGTTGCCGAGCGATATCCGCGCCTTCATGCGCCAACCCCA
>JBLHHE010000142.1:0-6115 GCA_047616465.1 Alphaproteobacteria bacterium | reverse complement strand
TGATCGTCGGCGCCAAGGCGTGGCCCTTTCCCTTCCCCATCGTCAGGCAGGCTGGCGTTTGGCGCTTCGACACCGCGGCCGGCATCGAAGAGGTAATCAACCGCCGCATCGGCCGCAATGAGTTGGGCGCCATCGAGATCTGTCGTGCCTATTTTAATGCCCAGGTCCAATACGCCAGTGTGGACCGCGACGGCGACGAGGTTCGCGAATTCGCCCAAAAGGTCGCCAGCGAAGAAGGGAAAAAGGACGGCCTCTATTGGGAGGCCGGCGCCGACGAAGAGCTTAGTCCCTTCGGACCGTTGGTGGTGGAGGCTCGCAATTACCTCGAGGGCCGCGAAGTCGGCGACCCCTTCAACGGATACTATTACAAGATAGTCACCCGTCAGGGCGCCGAAGCGCCTGGCGGACGCTACGATTACATCATCAACGGCAACATGATCGCCGGCTTCGCCTTGTTAGCTTTCCCGGCAGAGCACGGCAATTCGGGCATCATGACCTTCATCTGCAATCATCAAGGTAAGGTTTACGAAAAGGATCTCGGCGAGGACAGCGACCTGATCGCCGCTGGAATCGTGGTTTACAACCCGGACCCGACATGGTCCGAAGTCCAGGAATAAGCCGCGGTAAAGAGGGCATCAATCGTGAACGTCGGTGAGAGTACCACCGTGTCCGATCGTGTGTTCGAGACTATTGGGTTGTCGGTGGACACGCGGGTCGCCGATCTCGTACGCTAATCATAACGTCGGTTCAAAAGAACTGAAACGGAGTGTGAGTTCGATGTTGACCAAGGACCTATGTTTGCGTGGCGGGAAAACTGGATTTTCTTCTTTGCTTATAGCGGCGGTACTCACAGTTCTTGTGGTTGGCGCGCCGGCCGCTGCTCAAGACAAGACGCCTTCCGGTACGATTGAAATTGAACAAGTGCAGGTCGCCTTATTTTGGAGCGTCAACCTCGGTGGCGGCACTCTCAAACACAAGGGCAAAACCCACGATTTCACGATCGGGGGCCTGGGCTATGGAGGCATTGGGGCATCGACGATAAATGCCACCGGTGAGGTGTTCAACTTGACCGAGGTGAAGCAGATTGAGGGCGTGTACGGGCAGGCTCGCTACGGTTATGCGGCTGGCACCGACAGTTCAGGCGAAATCTGGATGCAAAATCCCAACGGCGTAGTGATTAAACTGGATGCAAAGCGAACGGGTTTGGCTTTGTCTCTCGGCGCCGATGGCGTCGCTATCATCCTGGATTAAGACATGGTCGCAGACAGGGTGAATTATATGGAACGATTCATGGGCATCATCGGAAAATACGCGCTAGCTACCGTCGCCGCGATAGCGGCGTTTATAACCTTGACCGGTAGCGAGGTGCGCGCCCAAGAGAAGCAGACGATCAACGCGTTCTCGGTCTGGCAAGCGACCGGCCAGACGTTTCGGACTAGCGTGGAAGAGGGGACATTCGTCGGCGTGCTTCGTGGTCTTGTGTTCATCGAAACTGAACAGGGACCGCAAAGAGCCGGCGTTATGGCCTGCCCCTTCACACTCACCATCAATATTGACACCGGTGAGCAGGAAGGCCGCGGCTTGTGCACCGTGACGACTAATGATGGTCCGATGGTATTCGCCGATGTCGAGTGCCGGGGCTTTCACCAAGTTGGCTGTAAAGGCGACTTCACGTTCAGCGGTGGCACTGAACGGTTCAGCGGCATAACAGGCGGTGGTCCGGTCACTTTTCGTAGTGATTCGTGGACGGTCGATTCAGTTGGAGATTTCGAGCTCGCCAGTAAAGCAGCGGGCATTGCCTATTGGCGCGACTTGGCCTTCAAACTACGAAACTAATGAGCTGGTAATTTTTTCTATGAGGCCCTGCGCGACGATTGCGAATGGTTGTGCAGTTAGCGTATTATAAATTCTAAATTCGAGGATAGTGAATATTATGGGTTCTCTTTATCAAAACCTCAAAGTGGCAGTAGCGCCACAGGAACTGCGGCGAACGCGTAAAGCCGCAGTTGTGGGTCTCTTCGCGCTAGCCACAATCTTTGCGATTGCTACCACTGTTCCCGCGTCTGCGCAGACGGACAAGAAACCCAATATTCTGGTGATCTGGGGTGACGATATTGGGCAGTTTAACGTCAGCGCCTACAACATGGGCATGATGGGCTACAAGACACCGAACATCGACGTCCTCGCCAAGCAAGGTGCGCTGTTCACGGATTGGTATGGCCAGCAAAGCTGCACCGCCGGCCGCGCAGCGTTTATCACCGGTCAGTCGCCCATCCGCACCGGTCTCACCAAGGTCGGCCTGCCGGGCTCACCGGAAGGTATGCAGAAGGAGGACCCGACGATCGCAGTCTTGCTCAAGGCGCAAGGCTATATGACCGGTCAGTTCGGTAAGAACCACCTGGGCGACCGCGACGACATGTTGCCGACTGCGCACGGTTTCGATGAGTTTTTCGGCAACCTCTATCACCTCAATGCCGAAGAGGAGCCGGAGAATCCAGACTACCCTAAGAACCCGGAGTTCAAGAAAAAATTTGGCCCGCGCGGCGTCATTCACAGCCTCGCCGACGGCAGCATCACAGATACCGGCCCGCTGACAAAAAAGCGCATGGAGACGATTGACGAGGAAGTTAATACTAAGGCGCTCGACTTCATGGAACGCGCCAAGAAGGCTGACAAACCGTTCTTTCTTTGGTGGAATTCCACCCGAATGCACATTTTCACACACCTGAAAGAGGAGTCCGAAGGCAAGACTGGCCTCGGTATCTTTGCCGATGGCATGGTTGAGCATGACGGTCATATAGGTCAGCTGCTAGCGAAACTTAAGGAGTTGGACCTCGAAGAGAACACGATCATCATGTATTCGAGCGACAACGGCGCGGAGACCTTTACCTGGCCGGATGGTGGTACGACGATGTTCCGCGGCGAAAAGAACACGCAATGGGAAGGCGGCTACCGAGTTCCGACGATTATACGCTGGCCCGGCGTCATCAAACCCGCGACCATCATCAATAACATCGCTGCCCACGAAGACATGTTGCCCACATTGCTGGCGGCGGCCGGCGACACCACCGTCAAGGAAGACCTCTTAAAGGGCAGGAAAGTGGGCGAAACAACCTACAAGGTGCACCTCGACGGGTACAATCTCCTTCCGGCGCTCAAGGGTGAGGCCGAGTGGCCCCGCAAGGAGTTCATCTACTGGACCGACGATGGCAGCGTCGCCGCCCTGCGCTATGAGAACTGGAAGGTCACCTTCCTGCAACAGGACAAATTGGGCATGGACGTGTGGCTAAATCCCTTCACTCAACTCCGTGCCCCCACTCTCACCAACCTGCGCATGGATCCTTTTGAGAGGGCCAAACAAGAGAATGCCATGGGTTATCAACGCTGGTATCTGGAGCACATGTTCGCGGTAGCCCCTGCTGCTAACTTCGTTGGGCAGTGGCTGCAGAGTTTCCGCGAATTCCCGCCACGCCAGAAACCCGGCAGCTTCAACCTTGATCGCGTGATGGAAGCGGTGACCGCGCAGCAGGGCAGCGGCGGCTAACCATCCGCCAACAAGCGGTTGAAGTAAGCCAAGCCCCTTCTCTGCAACGGAAACACGCGCTGCAAAATGAACAATACCAATCCTGCTCCCCATCGCCGGCCTTTTCGCTGCCGGCCTGATCGATACCAACTCATAGCCATGTCCTGATTAGAGGAAAATTGAATTTGCGGACCATCCGAGGCTTACTCGCCTCGTTGATGTTGGGCATCGCGGCCTTGGTGACGTCGCAAGCGCACGCGGCCAGCGATGATGCGCCGGGGGCGCGTCAGCCCGCGTATGTTTCATCTGCACAATGCTCCGCTTGTCATGCGGACGCCGCTGCGGCGTGGCAGGGTTCCGATCACGGATGGGCGTGGCGCGAGCCGACGAGCGCTAATGTTTTGGGAAAATTCGATGGCACGACGTTCGAGAACAAAGGCGTTGCCTCGCGGTTTTCCACCCGGAACGACAAGTACTTTGTCGAAACTGATGGTCCGGACGGCGTGCCGACCGAGTATGAGATTAAATACACGGTTGGCGTCAAACCACTACAGCAGTACTTAGTCGAAACAGAAAACGGTCGCCTGCAGGTTCTCGATTTGGCCTGGGATACAGAGCAAAACCGCTGGTATCATCTCTATCCTGATCAAAATAACAAGGCTGGCGATGGCCTCCACTGGACCGGCCCTTACAAGAACTGGAATGCCCGGTGCGCGGAGTGCCATGCGACAGCGTTCGAGAAAAATTACAACCCCACAACAAAAAGCTATAGCAGCACGCAGGCCGAAATCGGTGTCGGCTGTGAGGCCTGTCACGGCCCTGGTCAAGCGCATGCGACTTGGGCGCGCGCGCCCGAGCGATTCGACCCATCGGTCTGGTCCGATGTCAGTCCAAACGGCCTTACAGTTCAGTTCAAGGCCGGTGACACCGAGACCGAAATTCAACAATGCGCAGGCTGTCATTCACGCCGGGAGCCAATCGGCGCCTCGAGCCCACCACCGGGAACTAAGTTTGCTGACAATTACCGCCTGGCGCTTCTGCGTGATGGACTTTATCACGCCGACGGCCAGATCCTCGACGAAGTCTATGTCTATGGCTCGTTCCTGCAGTCGAAGATGTCTGCTGCGGGCGTAACTTGCACCAGCTGCCACCAACCCCACTCGAACCAGCTCAAGGCTGAGGGCAACGCGCTCTGTACGCAATGCCACAGTTCGCAGGGAAACCCAGGCTTCCCATCGTTGACGCCGAAGTTCTATGACGGACCGGAGCACCATTTCCACGAGACCGGATCGGAAGGTGCGCAATGCACCAGTTGTCACATGCCGGAACGGTTTTTCATGGTTGTCGACGGTCGCCGCGACCACAGCTTCCGGGTGCCGCGTCCAGATCTTTCCGTAAAGAATGGCACCCCCAATACCTGCACCGACTGCCACACCGACCAAACCGCTGCCTGGGCTGCTGAACAAGTCAGTCGCAGATACCCGAACGGCCGCACCGGCTCGCCCCATTATGGAGAGCTATTTTCCGCTGCTCGATCGGGGATCGACGCCGAACTGGAAAGCCGACTGCTTGCGCTGGCGAAGGATCTGGCGGCGGCTCCAATTGTTCGGGCGACGGCGATGGATCTACTCAAGACGGCACCGTCAGAAACCATTGCCGATACCGGTGAACCCTTCCTGGAAGACGAAAACCCGTTAGTGCGTGGAGCCGCCATAACGCTACAGCGGGGTGCCCCAATGACAACTCGGGTACAAAGGATCGTGCCGTTGTTGGAAGATCCCTCTCAGAGCGTTCGTATCGAAGCGGCACGAGCGCTTATCGACGTCACCGGCGTGCGCTATCCGCCACAGATCGCAAGTCATGTGCGATCAGCAATGGGGGAATATCAAGCCTCGCTTTTAGCAAAGGCTGATTTTCCGGAGATCCAGTTGGTGATCGGTGGAACCGCACTCGCCCTTCGCAATTCAAAGGTGGCCGAACGCGCCATTTCCGAAGCCGTTGCCATGGATCCGCAACTTTCGGATGGCTGGCTGACGCTCGCGCGCCTGCAACTTTCCCGCCGCGATGTTGCCACCGCCGAGCAGACGCTGGAACGCGCCGTTCAGGCGGTACCGGGAGATGCGCTTTTACACCAGTCGCTTGGCGGCGTGAAAATTATGGCCGGCAAGCGTCGAGAGGCCGTGTTCCCGCTGCAAAGGGCCGCGCTCTTGGAGCCCGACAACACTCAAATATTGTCAGATCTCGGCATTTTGCTGTCGCAACTCGGCGAGCACGTGCGCGCCGCACCTCTTCTTCGGCGAGCGGAAATCAAGGGCAACCAGTCGCCGGAACTACTTTTCGCGCTAACTGGCAGCTTGCTTGCCACCAATAATCGAGCCGGGGCGGAACGCGTGCTAAATCAGCTTGAGATTCTATATCCCGGACATCCCTCCACCGAGCAGGCGCGCCGCCTGTTCGCTGAGTAGGGGCGTAAGAATTAGAGTCAAATCAGCGGCGGAGGTGACCGACGTTACAACATTGATTATGGTGTAAGAGGGGAGATTGAAATTGGTCAATATGAACTTAAATTGGGCAGGCCCGCTTATGGTGATT
>JBLHHE010000141.1:0-6123 GCA_047616465.1 Alphaproteobacteria bacterium | reverse complement strand
CGAGATCGCGGATTTCATCGAGGGAAAACCAGGCAAGATTTTGCAGCTCGCCATCGCCTGCCAGATCGCCACGGGCCTCAGAGGCATCGGCGAAGAAGAACCGGGCATCGAACCGGCGGAGCCTATTGGGCGGCGTAATCGCGCGGAAAAAATAATCCATCGCGCCGAGATGGGGCCCGATCTTGTTATGCCACTCATTCGTGTCGCTCTCGCCGGCGGCGATCAGCAGGCCGGTTTCCTCATAGGTTTCACGGATGGCGGCGACCGCAATCGCCCGGGCGCGGGCGGGGGCTGCCGCGCGTTCGAGCCGGGCGGCTACGTCGGCGCGCAGGGGCGAGGACGGCGACACCCGGCTGTCGTCCGGGTTAACGCGCCCGCCAGGGAAGACATAGGCGTTGGGCATAAAAATATGGCCGTGATGGCGCTGTCCCAAGAGAACGCGCACAGCATCGCCCTCACCGCGATACAGCAGCAGCGTCGCGGCGTCCTTGGGACGTAACGGTTTGTCGGCCATGGGAACCTTGAATACTTATTTCAGCGGCGAGAAGGACGTTGGCACCAGGTAGCGGTTTTCCTGGAGTTCCATGCGATGCCCGTTGGCGGCCTGGTAAATCGGCCATTCGGGATCGGTGACGGCGGCCACCTGGAGTTCCTCGCGCTGCGCCTGGCTGTCCCAATACCATAGATGAATAACCTGGTTGATCGTACCCGTGATCGAGGTGAAATAACCGATCAACTGCCAACCGGCGCGCTGGGTAATCGGATAGGCCAGCTTCTTGGTCAGCTCGATGAATGCCGGCACCTGCGGGTAGGTGATGGTGTAGGTGCGCTCGTCGACGAACGCCAAATCGCCGCCATTGCCCATGAAGGCGAACGGTTCGACCACATCGGTGGCGGCCAGCAGGCGGTTGAACTGTTGGACGATGACGCCTTCGCTGTTGGTCTTGCGGTACTCGGTCCATTCCGGATCGTTGTAGAGCGACCGGCGGCATTCCTGGCGATGGGCCGCGCTGTCCCATTTCCAGTAATGCACGACCTGATTGAGCGGACCGGTTTCGACGGTGAAATAACCGGCCAGATCAAACCCGTGTTTGCGTTGTAAGGGCAGGCCGTTATTGCCGTATTTGTCGAGAAAACCCGCCATCTTACCGGCCGCGACAGTGTAGCTGCGTGCGTCGATGATCATTATTTTCTTCCCCCTTTTCGCGCAATGGCGGATCGTTGCCCCCGGCGCGCTAATGTTATGATGCATCGTAGAACGGCGCACCGCCGGTGGAAATAGGGGAGACGGTCGATGGCGGAAATTCTCGATATCATCGAAACCGGCGCGATTTTAGGCGAAAGTCCGGTCTGGTCGGCGCGCGACAATGCCTTGTATTGGATCGACATTAAGGCGCCGGCGATCCACCGCTTCGATCCCGCGACCCGCACCGATACCGCTTGGCCGGTATCTCAGGAGATCGGCAGTATCGCCCTGCGCCAGGGCGGCGGATTGGTCGCCGGGCTGCGCGACGGGTTGGCAACGGTCGGCGCCGATATGGTGACCTTGGACTGGATCATCGACCCGGAGGCCGACAAGCCGATCAACCGCTTCAACGACGGCAAATGCGACCGCCAGGGACGTTTCTGGTCGGGCACTATGTACGACCCTCCGGGACCGCCCGACGCCTATTTCGAGCGCGAGCCGGTCGGTATTCTCTACCGGCTCGATGGCGACCATGGGTGCCACCCTATGGAAGACAATATTTTAGTCTCCAACGGGCTGGCCTGGTCGCCCGATGGAACCGTGATGTATTTCACCGATTCGCCGCGGCGCACGATCTGGGCCTACGACTATGATATAGCCACCGGCGATCTCGGCGAACGCCAAGTCTTCGCCGAAATCCCCCAAGATCCGGGCCGGGGCACCTGCGATGGCGCGACGGTTGATGCCGAGGGCTATTATTGGAGCGCGGAGTTTCGCGGCGGGCGCCTGGTGCGCTACGCGCCCGACGGCACGGTCGACCGAACAGTCGACTTGCCGGTCAGCCGTCCCACATCTTGCGCGTTCGGCGGACACGGCATGGCGACTTTGTTTGTGACATCGGCAAAAATCATGTTGAACGAGGCACAATTGGCGGCTGAACCTCATGCCGGGGCCCTTTTGACCCTTGATGTCGGTGTTTGCGGCCTGCCGGAGGCGGAATTTCCCGGCTGAGGGGCGGGAACCCCTTAAAAAAAACGCCGTTCTAGGCACGGCCGCCTTATTTCGCGGGTCAATTGCCCCATTCGCTCCCCAATGCCGCCCGTTTTCACGGGTAACCTTCTCGATGAACCAGGCCCCTGGGCACCGGGAAGGAAGATCATGCAGCCGTTGAAAATCATAGCCTTTGTCATTGGCGCATTACCGATCACTGCCTTTCTCCTGACCCTAATTCTGACCGACGGAGCGCCGCTAAAACCGCTCACTCCTGGGGAGGAGAGTGGCCCGGTCGCTGCAACACGGGCACTGCCGCCAGCCGCCCTGGCACACCCCCCGCAAGGGCGGCCCAAACTAGAACGGCTAGGCAGCGTTGCAGCGGCCGGTTTCCAAGGCACCGAGCACTGGGCTATCGAGGATTTCGGCGAAAAGGCCCCTGAACCGGCAGACCTGATTGACCCGGACCGGGATGCACAACTCTTTATGACCCTGTTCGGTGTTCGCCACCCAGGTTTAGCGCCCTCGCCCTAGGTCCTAAACCCCTTGAAATCGGCCCCATCGCAACCATTTATTGACGATAGCAGGGCCTTATTAGGCCTGTTTATTGGGCGCCAGTTTGGGCCCAGAGCGTTCCGTCTGCGCCGATACCAAGCCTAGACGGTCCGTACTCGCTCACCGCCAAGAGGAGTAACGGTATGACCCGCGTTTCCCTACTCAATAGCCCCCTGCTGCTCGGATTCGATCAATTCGAACGCACGCTTGAGCGCATCGCCAAAGCGCCGGCCGAGGGCTATCCCCCCTACAATATCGAACGCACCGGCGAGGATGCGTTACGCATCACCCTGGCCGTCGCTGGTTTCACGCTCAACGATCTTGAGATTCTGCTCGAAGACAATCAGCTCACCATAAGCGGGCAGCAGGCGGAAGAAGATCAGCGCGTCTATCTGCACCGGGGCATCGCAACGCGACAGTTCAAGCGCAGTTTCGTTATTGCCGAAGGTGTGGAAGTCGGGGCCGCGGTTCTCGATAACGGCCTTTTGCATATAGATCTGCGGCAGCCGAAACCGCAGCGCAACGCGCGCAACATCAAAATATCGTCGGCCAACGGCGCGTCTAAGGGCGCAACCATCGACGTTGCCGCCAAGCAAGCCTGAGCCCAGCCCCTCAAGAGGATAGTGACATGGAACAGTACCAAGGAGATATTTGGGAGCTATTGCCGCCCGACGAATTTGCGGCGCTGGGCGTCGAAGATCTCGCCTATGTCAAACCCAAGAAGTCAGACGGGCGGCAAATGTATTCTATTCACACCGCGGACGGTAGCGAGGTTGCCGTTGTCGAGGGCCGTGAGCTTGCTTTTGCGACGATCACACAGAACGAGCTAGAACCACTCAGCGTCCACTAGCTGGCAACCCGCAAGGGGGGGCTGACCTCGGGCCCCTGCGACAGCAAAGCGTAGAGGGCGTCGCGATTATTGGCCCCGCGTAGTTTCTCGCAGATGGAGGGGCCGCGCAGCAACCGCGAGATGCGCGCCAGCGCCTTCAGATGGTCGGCGCCGGACCCTTCGGGAGCGAGCAGCAAAAAGATTAAATCGACCGGCCGGTCATCGATGGCGTCGAAGTCGATGGGCTTTTCGAGCCGGGCGAAAAACCCATGAATTTGCGGCAAGCCCAACAGCCGGCCATGGGGAATGGCGAGGCCGTTGCCGACCCCTGTGGTGCCGAGGCGCTCACGCTCGAGCAGAACATCGAATATCGCACGCTCGTCCTGACCGGTACGATCAGCGGCGTGTTTCGACAGCTCTTGCAGCGCCTGTTTCTTGCTGGTGACACGGAGGCCGGCGATGACACTCTCAACTGTCAGCAGATCGGATACTTCCATTAAGAATTTCTCTCCGCATTATCCGGCGGCACTCTTTGTGTCGCGGCAATCAAATTAGTTTGTGCCGGGGTCAATCCAACCGATATTGCCATCGGAGCGGCGGTACACAACGTTCAATCCGCCGTTGCCAGCATTACGAAATACCATCGCCGGAACATCGGCGAGATCCATACGCATCACGGCCTCGGAAACCGTCAAATTTTCAATCTCAGTCTGGTCTTCGGCGACGATGACGGGATTGTCTGATTCTATATCGACGTCATCCCCGTCGTTGGCGACAAGCTCGTAGGGGGCCAAAATATATTGCTGCGCCCGAACGGTTTTGGCGTTTTCGCGCGCCGCATGGTGATCGCGCAACCGCCGTTTATGACGGCGCAGCCGTTTACCCAAATGGGCCGCGGCGACATCGAACGCGGCATAGGCGTCGTCCGCGGATTCGTGCGCGCGCACATAAATGCCGCGACCGATATGGACAGCCAGGTCGGCGCGTATCGAAAAGCGTTCGCGCGTTAGAACGACCGAAGCATCGATCGCTTGGCCGAAATACTTTTCGACGACGGCGTCGAGTGATTCGCTAATGTGGGCTCTCAACGAATCGCCAACGTCGAGTTGTTGACCGGATATGTTTATATGCATCGAAACCTGACATTGGGGTTCGCGTCGAGGCATCGCCTGGACGGTAACCGCGTTACTGAGAATTTGGCGCCGCTCTTCATGGCATTTACAGTGGAAGTTAGCCTCTCCGTTTGGGTCGGCCGGTTCCCATGTTCAGAGCATTATATTAACGAATTGCGCCGGTTCATCGGCGGCCGGAACATAGTAACGGCCTGCAAGGCTGTCAATAGCGCGGCCGGACACAATTTAGCATCCCACTGGACCGGGCATAATATCTAACGCATTGAAATATAAACTATATTGTAGCATGGGCGCGTTTCATGCGCCGCCGCTGCACCGAAGAGGGGATATGCAAGGCATCACGGTATTTTGCCACCGTCCGCCGCGCAATATCGACACCATCGAGCCGTAGAATTTCAACGATCCGGTCGTCGGAGAGGACATTTTTAACCGTCTCGGCCTCGATTAATTCTTTGATCTGGTGACGTACCGATTCCGAGGAATGGGAGGATTGGCCGGATTCGGTCGCGCCGATCGCCGTGGTGAAAAAATATTTGAGTTCAAACAGGCCGCGCGGCGTCATGACGTACTTGTTCGCGGTAACCCGGCTCACCGTGCTCTCGTGCATTTCGACAGCTTGTGCGATGTCGTTCAATACCAGCGGTCTCAGGTGCGCGACGCCTTTTTCAAAAAAGCCGTCTTGCTGGCGCACAATTTCAGTGGCCACCCTCAAGATTGTGTTGGCGCGTTGATCCAAGGCCTTCACCAACCATTGTGCCGTCTGCAGACTTTCCTGCATGTAGCGCTTGTCTTCGGTCGATAATTTTTTCGCCGATATTTCCGCGTAATAGTGCCGGTTGACGAGAACACGAGGCAGGGTCTCGCTGTTGAGCTCAATAATCCAACCCCCCTTCGGTTTGGCGCGCACAAAAACGTCGGGGGCGACCCACTGGGTCATTTCCTGTTGAAAAGCAGCGCCAGGCTTGGGATTTAGCAATTTCAACTCGGCAATTATGTCGGCAATATCTTCGCGGTCCACCCCGCAGACCGATTGCAATGCGGCGATGTCGTGCTTCGCCATCAGATCGAGATTGTCGAGAAACGTTTGCATCGCTGGATCGAGGCGATCGCGTTCAGCCAGTTGCAGCGCGAAGCAATCGGCCAGATCGCGCGCGAAGACTCCGATCGGATCGAACTGGCGCAACTTGACCAGAACCGCGTCGATTTCGGCCTGCGAACAACCAAGCTGCTCGGCAATCGCCTCGGCTGTCGTCACGAGGTAACCGTCATCGTTGACGGTTTCGATCAAGGCTTGGCCGATCAAGCGTTCCCCCTGATCGGTAAAATCGAGATTGAGTTGGGCGGTGAGATGCTCGCGCAGGCTCGCCATGTGCTCCACAGCCAATTCGCCGACATCCGGACTGTCATAGCCTTGTCCGCCGGAACGCGAA
>JBLHHE010000140.1:0-6127 GCA_047616465.1 Alphaproteobacteria bacterium | reverse complement strand
GCGTACCAGGAAGGTACGCCCCGCCAACCTAACTTCTCTAAATTCAGTAACCGGTACCCGTCATGATGACCACAAACAAGGTTCTGATGTTTTTTGCAGATGCGATCTGCTGCCACCCCAATGGGTTGTCCAAAGAGCATGGCGCGCCGGCACTTAGAGAGTATGTGTCATGAGCGCCCGTCTCGTTATCTTGCTATTAGTCGCAGCCGTTGCTGCTGGTGGCGCCGGCCTCGGAGCCAATAGCTGGTTATCAACGCAGCGCGCCGCAATTGCCTCTGCGCAGCGCGCACAACCAACCATCGAATCCAACGAAGTACGAATTCTCGTTGCCAAGAAATCGTTGCCCGCAGGCACATTGATTAACAAAACACATTTGCGGTGGCAGCCCTGGCCCAATTCGAACCTCTCCGACACCTATATGAAAGAGGGCGATTTTAAGCCCGAAGACTTCGAGGGAACTGTCGTGCGTGTCGGCATCGCCGCGGGCGAGCCGATTAGTGAGGCGCGCGTGGTGAAACCTGGAGAACATGGATTTCTCGCCGCAGTGGTGCAACCAGGTTTTCGCGCCATGACAGTTTCGGTCAACGCGACCAGCGGCCTCGCGGGGTTTGTGTTGCCCGGCGACCGTGTCGATCTCATCCTATCCCATAAGCTGGAACAAAAAGGCCCCGATGGACGCGCACTGCGCGCCTCGGAAACCGTGCTGACCGATATCCGCGTTCTGGCGATCGACCAATCGACCAACGATCAGGCCGAAGAACCCAACCCGGGGAAAACCGTCACCATCGAAGTGACCCCGAAACAAGTCGAAATCGTCTCTTTGATTACGGATTTGGGACGCTTGTCGCTGAGCCTGCGTAGCCTGCAGACGGATGAGGGCAAGATCGCACAAACCGAAGGCGACGACATCAATCCGGTGCTGGCGCGCCTGATCAATGGAGATAAGCCAGAGCGTGGCGTCGGACATACCATGGATAACGAAGTCAGCCGTCTATTGGTATCGCCTAAATCAAAAACTAACGTTCGCCGCGTACAAGTGGTCCGTGGCGGTGAATCGGCCGTTATTGAGTTCCAACGGTGATACCGATGAATAATAGTATTTTATACCGACTCGCCCTCACAATGCGGCCCCTCACGGCAGCAACGCTGGCCTTATTTTTCCTGGTGTTGATTAGCCTTGTCAGCCCGCCCGCTCTCGCGCAGTCCAGCATCCGCGACCTGGGCACAAACGACAGCACTCTCGAGTTGGAAATCAATAAGGGTATTCTGGTGCGCCTGCCGAGTCCCGCAAGCGCAGTCTTCGTGGCCAATCCCGGGTTCGCCGACATCTCGGTTAAATCCCCGACCTTGGTCTATATCATGGGCAAAAAGACTGGCGTCACGACGTTCTTCGCGGTCGACAGCAAAGACAAAGTGCTCGCCGACGTAAATTTGGTGGTCAGTCACAACCTAACGGATATTCGTTCGTCGATCAGCACATTGCTGCCCGATACAGAGGTTGAAGCACAATCGGTTCCCGGCGGCTTGTTGCTCTCCGGCCTGGTTAATACAGCCCGCGAAGCCGAGGAGGCGCAGCGTATTGGGAGCCGCTTTCTGGCCGCAGACGAGGCGCTGATAAACCAAATTCTCGTCGTTGGCCCGAACCAGGTTAACCTGCGGGTGCGTATCGCCGAAGTATCGCGCAATGTACTGAAACGTCTTGGCTTCAATTTCGATATTCTCGGGACAATCGGCAATTTTGCTTTTGGCCTGGCCACCGGGCGACCGTTCGCCGCCGGTATTGGCGCGGCTGCAGGGCTTGCCGGCGGCGGCGGCGCCCTTTCCGGTAGCTTTAATGGCGCCAATTTCGACGTAAACGGTATCATCGACGCGTTGGAAGATGAGGGCCTGGTAACCCTGCTTGCCGAACCGAATTTGACCGCGCTATCGGGCGAAACAGCTAGTTTCCTCGCTGGCGGCGAATTCCCCGTTCCGATTGCCCAAGCAGACAACACGATTACCGTTGAATTCAAGTCGTTTGGGGTTTCCCTGGCGTTCACCCCAACGATCGTCAGCGATGACCGCATAAGCCTTAAGGTGCTGCCCGAAGTCAGCTCCTTGTCGTCGTCAGGCTCAGTGACGATCAACGGCCTCAGCATTCCCGCGCTGACTACGCGGCGCGCAGACACCACCGTCGAGCTTGGTAGCGGGCAAAGTTTTGCGATCGCAGGTTTGCTTCAGGCCGCCACTAACCAGACCATCAACGAAACTCCGGGCCTATCCGACATACCAATCCTTGGCGCCTTGTTTCGCTCGACCGAATTCAAACGCAGAGAAACCGAGCTCGTAATCATCGTGACGCCGTACCTTGTGCGGCCAGTCTCTAGCGCCGCCTTGTCTATCCCGACTGACGGCTTTGAGGTACCTGACGATTACGATCGCGTCATCAAAGGTGAGACACGCCGGCAAAAACAATCACCCACGCAACGAACACAGCTAACAAACGATCTCGATGGTTCCAACGGACCTAGCGGCTTCGAGTTAGACTAAGGAGGCTGACGATGAAATCACGGCATAATCGACGCATGTTTCGGCGCAATCGTCATCGGCGTAGCACTCTGCTCGTGGTCTTCGCCGTCATTGTCGCTGGTTGTGCACAAACCGTCGCCGACTGGACACCCGCGGCAACGCCTCACGATCTTCAGGTGAAATGGATTACCCACGAACATTCCATCGCCTTTAACAGTCAGGCGAATTTGCTGACCAATCAGGCCTCACGCAACCTCGATCGCTTTCTCAACGAGATCGATCTGCGGCCCAGTGACCGGCTGTTTGTCGATGTGGGCCCGCAATCGGGAGAAGTTGTGAGCGACGCCCGGGTCGGCGCCATTAATGCGCAACTGCGCCACTATATACCGGGAACCCAAGCGACCGCGATCACGGGCGAGAAGGGTACAACGAACAAAATTAATCTAATCGTCGGCCGCTACATCGTCCTACCGCCGAACTGTCCTGACCTGTCCCGGCCCACAGCCTCCAATCCTGGTAATGTTTCCGACAGTAATCTCGGCTGCTCGACCCAGCGGAACCTGGGCCTGATGCTCGCCAATCCTGGCGATCTGCTGCACGGCCGCACGCTGGGCCCCGCCGATGGCGAAGCCCTCAGCCGCAGCATTCAAAAATACCGGGCTGGCAAAGTTACCCCTCCCGTCTTGCCAAAGATAAACTAATGTCCGCACCAGCACTTGATATCCGCCCGGGTAGCGGCGTTTCGCTGGCAGCGTTCGTCAGCGATGACGAAACTGCCGCGAAGCTAAAAAATATTGCCAATTTCCATTGGCCGGGCGCGACCATTAATCGGGGCACCTGCCACGATGCCGGAGCGTATTTGAAATCGGCTTCGTCACCGGACTTGCTTGTGGTCGATTTAGGCGAAAGCGAAAATCCGTTCGACGACCTGCAACCGTTGGCTGAGCTCTGCGATCCTTCGACCCAAGTGATCGCGATGGGCGTGGTAAACGATCTCGCGCTATACAAGCAGTTTATAAATGCGGGTGTGGCCGACTATTTGGTCAAGCCGCTAAGCGAAGAAGACCTGGAAACCGCGCTGCTGGCGGCAACCTTTAGCGAAGTCCCTGGACCCGAAACGGGCTCTGAGGCGACCGGAAAACTCGTCGTAACCGTGGGTTCACGCGGCGGCGTGGGCGCGTCGACAATCGCGCTTAACGGGGCGTGGCTGCTTGCCGAAGAAATGGGGCACCGGGTCGCCTTGGTTGATCTCGACCTACAGTTTGGTACGGCGGCGCTGTCGCTCGATCTTATTCCCAGCACCGGCATGATCGAGACATTGCGCCAACCCGACCGCATGGACAGTCTTTTTATGTCCAGCGCCGTGTTGCCGAAAACCGAACATCTTTCGGTCCTAGCGGCGGAAGAAGATCTCGCACGTGAGTTGAACTTACATGGCGATGGCATCGGCCGCTTGATCGAGGAACTGCGCCGGAGTTTCGACTGGGTCTGGCTCGATCTGCCGCGCAGCCTTTGTCATCTACACTCGAGTGTGCTGCGAGACGCGGCGCATGTGCAAATTGTGTCCGATCTAACACTCGCCGGCATGCGCGATACGATGCGTATCGTCAATCTGTTCAGTAATGTCGGAGGGGAAGGCGAAATCGGCGTTATCGTCAACCATGCCCGGCGCAGCAAGGGTATGCCCCAAGGTGAATTTACCCGGGGTGTGGGTTGTCAAATTCTTGCTCATCTGCCCGACGAGCCAAAAGCCTTGCAGGCCGCCACCGTTGGTAAACCACTTGCCCAGACAGCCGCGCGCGGAAAGTTCATATCCGAACTGCGCAAGGTAACGAATGGTATTGCCCCGACGATCAAGGAACCCCGGCGCGGGCTGTTCAGCAGCCGTAAAGCAAAGTAGGGGGCTGAGATCTTGGGATTTGGGAGACGATCAAGCGATGGGGCTGTCAACGGATCAGCCCCCGCAAACGGATCACAGCTGGCGATGGCGTCGTTTGCCGCCGTCGATAAATCGGCGTCTGTTGCCGACGATAAAGCAAACTGCATCGCGCTTGCCGAACAAGTTATCGATCAAATAACCGAGACTCTGGACGCCCCCGATTTCGCTGCGATGTCGCGGGTGGATGTGGCGAAATATTCGGCAACTGTCACCGAAAAGATTTTGGGCAAGACCTATTTTCGGCTCAACTTGGTGGAGCAACGCGACGTTGTCGCCAATGTCGTCAACCGGCTTTACGTACAACCCGTACGCGAGGAACCTGACGCAGAAGAACCCAATGCGGCGGAACTGACAATGGCCGCAGTTTGGGGAACCAACGATCGCGCCGCGGCGACTGAACGCGTCCTCAGCTCCTCAAGCGTCACCCTGGCGCGCAACAAGGTACAGCCGGTCCTCTTCGAACGGATCGATATCAGCGCCGCATTGGACCTGTCGCGCGAGGAATTGACCCGGCAAATTTCCGACATCGTCCTGGAGATTTCTCTCGAAGAGAAGCTGCAGCTGAACAAGGCCGAGCAAGAAGACCTGGTCAAGGTGCTGCTCGACGAGATGCTGGGCCTCGGCCCCCTCGAACCGCTACTCGCCGACGAGAGCATAAACGACATCATGGTGAACGGGTATAATCAGGTTTACATCGAGCGCCGGGGTAAACTTGTCCTAACCGATGTCAAGTTCCGCGACGATCGACATGTTATGAACGTCGCGACCCGCATTGTGTCGCAGATCGGCCGGCGGGTAGACGAGTCCTCGCCACTAGTCGATGCGCGTCTCGAAGACGGCAGCCGTGTTAATATCATTATTCCGCCGTTGGCGATTGACGGCCCGTCGATTTCCATTCGTAAGTTCTCCAAGAAAAAAATCACGCTCGACGTGATGGAAGAGCAACAAAACATGTCGAGCGCCATGGCCACGGTGCTCAGAATCGCGGCCCGGGCCAAGTTGAACATTCTGATTTCCGGCGGTACCGGCTCCGGCAAAACCACGCTACTCAACGCCATGTCGCAAATGATCGATCATGGCGATCGGATCGTTACCATCGAGGATGCGGCTGAGTTGCAACTCCAACAACCGCACGTCGTGAGACTTGAAACGCGGCCCGCCAATCTAGAAGGGCAGGGTGCAATTACCATGCGTGACCTGGTCAAAAATGCCCTGCGTATGCGGCCCGACCGGATCATTCTGGGCGAGGTTCGCGGCTCGGAAGCGCTCGACATGCTGCAGGCCATGAACACCGGCCATGAGGGCTCGATGAGCACGGTTCACGCCAATCGCCCGCGTGAAGCGCTCACACGCCTGGAAAATATGGTCAGCATGGTCGGGGTCAGCCTGCCGCCGAAAGCCGTGCGCACTCAGATCGCAGCGGCGCTCGACATCATCATTCAAGTCAGCCGAATGCGCGATGGTGTCCGCCGGATAACGCACATCATGGAAGTCGTCGGCATGGAAGACGATATTGTGACGACGCAAGACCTCTTCAATTTCGAGTATGCCGGCGAGAACTCCGCCGGCATCATCCAGGGCGAATTCAAATATACCGGCGTGCGGCCCCATTTCAGTACGAAAGCCGAGTATTTCGGTCTTGAGAGGGCGCTTCTCGAGGGATTACGTTAATCATGAGCG
>JBLHHE010000139.1:0-6130 GCA_047616465.1 Alphaproteobacteria bacterium | reverse complement strand
CTCGCGGAGGGGGACCTCTACAACGGGCACCGGGGGTAGTGGCGGCGGTGTTACCGCATCCTGGGGCTCCGGCACGACCAAGCGCGTCATCAAATCGGCGTCGGCGATCACTGGCGCATCGACAATAACCGGGGTCTGTTTGACCGGCGGCACCACGCGATCGAAGGCGGTCTCAGCTGCAGCCGTCACATCACCGAGCTTCGGCAGCGACATATCGATAGCGCCATCCTTATTCGCCACCAGAAACACCAAGGCCGCGGCCACTACAACATTAAAGACGATAAATTTCATGGTTTTATACCTCTCTCGGCAGGGCGATAGACCGGGTCTGCAGCCGTTGCCTGCCATGGACGACAACCAGGATCGTGCGCAACGCCGCCGACAGCGGCAGGCCGATTACGGTGGTCATGAAAGCAAGGCTAAAGCTCGCGGTCAGATCGCGGATGATGCCTTGCACCGTGTCCGGCGTTAGGCCCTGCGCGGCCAAACTGCCGATGCCCAGACTGATGCCGAACAGCGTATAGGTGAGCGCCAAAGTCGCCACGCCGCTGGCCAGTTGAACGCCGGCCAGGAACCAGAAATCGGCCACCTCGCCATCGCCGCGCGCGTGGCGCAACTGCGCCAGACAATAGGCGGTGCCGAGCACCAGCAAGGTCAGCAGGCCGATG
Source organism: Alphaproteobacteria bacterium (assembly GCA_047616465.1). Taxonomy (GTDB): domain Bacteria; phylum Pseudomonadota; class Alphaproteobacteria; order UBA6615; family UBA6615; genus JABDJY01. Next base: position 5,462 of record JBLHHE010000139.1, on the reverse strand, counting down.
AACCCGGCGCCAAGCACCTCGAACGCCCAGCCGGCGATGTCCTCGAGGTGCAACGACCACACCACGGCCAGGCCCGCTGCGGCCAGCACAACGCCGCCCAAGAGGTAGCTTGCCGCCTGGGATGTGGTGGCGAACATGTCGGCAAGGGCGCGCATATTAGCGCCGCCCGGTGCGCGCGTTCATGACCGCCTGGGTCGACAGGCCGATCTCGCTGAGCCAATGGTCGGCGACCGAGCGATTTTTCTCCACCGAGGCATGAACGACAAAGGTCAGATCGTAATTGTCGAACGCGGCGCGCACGAGGGGCTGGTTTTTGCCGATCAACGACTTATCGCGCAGCACCTGGCGCTCGAGATCGACCAGGCGCGTACGGGCCATATCCATCCGTCCCTGACGCTGATTGTTGTCGATGTCGCCGGACAGCATGGTCTCGATCATGATCGCCCGTTCGCGCTCCATATTCTCCAGCGTGCCGGCGCTGGCCGGTGCGCCGAGGCCGATTAAAACGGCAGTGGTGGCAATTCCAGCCAGGGTAAGTTTCAGGTTCGTCATTATTCCCTCCATTATCGTGTGGTGAAAAATTCGACCGCCGAGGTGACCTGGTTCGGCCCCTCTTCGGTGGCGTCGATATCGATTTCGGCATAGGCGTCGCTGTCGATGCCTTCCGACAGCGCCAGGGCGTCGAGCGATACCAGCTTGGCCATGTGACCCAGGATCGCGCGTTCCTGATCGACGACCGCGAGGTCGCCCTGGTTTTCGGCAATCAGCTGGCGCAAATACTCGCCCCGGGTCACCGGCTGCCCATCGAGCGCTGGCGCGGCGTTCATGGGATGGGCATTGATCGCCGCGACCAGTTCCTGGACGGCGCTCAAATTCTTGGCGTATTCGCGCGAATAGCGGCTTTCCGACGCCGCCGACGACGTCAGCAATTGTGCATCGATCTGGCTCGCCGAGGCCTTGAAGCGCTCTCGGGCCGCCGTTTGCTTAGCGATAAAAGCCGCCTTTTCCGGCGTCGTGGCGCGTCGTTGGCGGTTCAGATTGTCCAACAGCCGTTCGTACAGTTTGACCTTTGTCGCCGCGCGCTTCCGGCGGATGTCCTGATTCTCGCGCATCAACTCGATGTAATTGCGCTTCTCGTTCAAGAATTGGTGCTGCAGGTCGAGGCGAATATCAGCATCGTCGGCGCGCTCGATGGCGCGCTGCAAATCGGCCAAGGTCGAACGCTTAAACACCACCTGCTCATCCAAGCTGACCAGTTCCTGGGCGAGGCCCGAACGGGCAAAATCGTTATCGACCGCCTTGCGCAGAAAATCGCCGGGCAACTGCATCAGTTTTTCGCTGGCGACCGGCGCCCACTTTTCGGCGGCGGCCATTGCCCCCGACGGCGCGGTTGCCGCAATGGCCAGAGCAAGGGCGGAGACGACCAGCAGGCCAGCGGGTTTTTGGGTACTTCGTAGATTAATTGTTTTCATAGCTACGCTCCAAGTTATCGGCCAGTACGGCCCGGCTTACTTGTCCTTCCAATGATTGAGACGCCGCATTTCGCTCTTCAGGCTGTCATTGACATTGAGCACGGCGAATTGGCCAAAGCTGATCGCATCGGCGCGCCCGAGCAGGACATTGGTAGTTTCGGTGAACGATGAGCCGTCGCCGAAATAGAGGTCGTTGTCGGGATAAGTCACTTTAAAGCCCTCGAAGGTGCGCCGCGCCTGTTCGACATCGCCGCCCTTGAAGTAATTGAGGGTGGCGAGGGCATGAACGCGCATGCGTTCGGGTAACGGCACCGCCGAGGCCGCGCTGCCCAGATTGGCGCCGCAGCCATCGAGCACACGCGCCGAATTCAAAAACGCGCCGGCAGACGCCCGGCCGCGCGCCTGGGTGTCCAAGATCAGGCCTTCGTCGCGGCAAGCCTCGAACGCGTTGATGCTCTGCACTTGCTCGAAGCGCTGTTCGCGAAACGACACATCGTTCAATGGGTCGGAGTTGCCGGTAAGCGAACACGCGCCGAGCAATAGGGCGGCTCCCGATAGGGTCGCAACACGGCGCAATAGCATCGTGCGTGGGGTACGTTGGATTTCTAAGGTCATACTCGTCTCCTTTGGTCATGAATGGCTAAATCGCCGTTTAAAATGCGCCGGCGGTACATCTGTTGCAGTCGTTGAACTTTCGCGACGTAGGACCGGGTCGCGGGAATAACCCGTGCGTTAGGGGGGCGGCCGACTGCCGATCCCCCGTTGTAATGAGACAGCGCCAGATCGGTGCGCCCGCCATAGCGGCGCTGCAAACGTTTCAGGAAATGCAAACCCAGCCGAATGTTGGTGCGCGGGTCCCATAGCCGGTCCGGCGCGATGCCGTATTCGCCCCGCGCTGTGGCCGGCATGATCTGCAGCACGCCGCGGGCGCCAACAGGGCTGAGCGCGCGCGGGTTGAAATTCGATTCCGCGTGGGCGACAGCGAGCGCGAGGGAAGCCGAGATGCCCAAATCGTTGGCCTCGCGCACCACCATCGACATGATCTGCCCGCGCTCCGCCGGACGCGCGGAAACACGGGTGATCGAGGCCGGTGTCGCCGCGGCGCAACCGCTGGTGAATGTAAGGGCGGTCAGGCCGAGCAAGGTTTGACGCCGACTAATCATTGCCCGCTGCCTTGGCCGCTTCGATTGCGGCGCGCCAGCGATTGTCGAGATTGGCGATAACGAGATTAACCGCGGAAATCCGGTCCCGCGCGGCCATCACATCGGCAAGTCGGACATTTGGATCGACGGCCAGAACGATCCGGCGTTCACCGGAATCTTTCACCGTGGCGGGATCGACCGGGTTCAAATCGGTGTCGAGATAGCGTTCGCCGTCGAAGATAACGATCCTGTCGTCGCTGGTGGGCAACACCGACGCCGGGCGGTCGGGCGCGGTCTGCACCAGACGGATCGCCTCGTAGGAATTGGCCTCACCGGCGCCACCGCCCATCGAGACCAGTGTCAGCACCATGATCGAGAAGAATCCCATGGCCAGGGCCAGGGCGACTTCGGTCATCGCGCCATCTTCCGCGCCGTGAGGGATCATTGGATTTCGCATATCAAATCCTCACCTTGTGTCCCGGCGCATGTTTTCGACCACGCTCCAGGTCATGCGGCCGTTGACCGGCAACGCGGAATCTCGCTGGTAGGCGCGCAACGCGGCGCGGGTCTGGTCGCTGAGAACGCCGTCGACCGGACCGGGGTCGTAGCCCAAATCTAAAAGCAGCCCTTCAGCCTCAAGCACCGTGGGGTGCCCGCTCGTCCGCACGCGGTTGATCGGGGAAGACGTGGAATCTTGAATAATCCGGACATCGGCTACGGACGCTCTGGCCAGGGCCGAAATCACAACCGGCGTCGCCGCGACAAACAGCGCCCCGGTTTCCGACGCAACGGCTTGATAGGTGAGCACCGCACCACGCTCGGTCTGTCGGATGGTGCCCCGGATCAGGATATCGGCGCGCAGATTGACCTGCAGATCTCGCAAACGCGCATCGCGCGCCGCGCTCGGCTCGGTGGTCGCATCAATGTCGGCGATCAGATCGCCCACCGCATCGCGGGCAACAAACCGAAAACGGTCGCGGGTCTGGCGCTGCAGCGCTATCAATAACCGGTCGTTCACATAGTTGGCTTCGGCGGCATCGACCGGCCCAACGGCCTCGGTGAACGCCTTAATCGCAATCGTCGGTTGGGTATAACCGCTGCTGGCGGGAAACGCGCTGAGATCAGCGCCGTCGAGGCCCCGGGCGATTTCACCGGCCAACGCGTCGACGGTGCGGTCCGACACCGCGGCGGACGCTTGGCTGATCGACATCCAGACCAAGGCCACCGCGATTATCGACCCCAGCGCGAGTACTTTTCTGGCGCGCGCTGGAAACTGCCCGATTGCAGTCATAACCATCACCCCGCGACGCCGCCGCTCAACCGGCCTGACGCTGCCAGCTGCCATCAGGCATCCGGCAGGCGGTTCCGGTAACTTGCTCTTCGTACCCGCCCAGGAAGACCCAGGAGGTGTATTCGCGGCAATCGAGGCGCCCGGCGCTGCGGTAGGTGCGTGTCGGCGTCACCTCGTAACGGTTACCGGTGTCCGGATTTTGCCAGATCACTGTCTTTCCGGTCCGGCCTGTCTCTAGCGTCTGCTGAACACGGGCCTCGTCCGCGGTCTCCATGCTGTTGCCGATCGAGCCACCGATAACGGCGCCCGCGGCGATACCGCCGACAATGGCCGCCGTGCGACCGCTACCACTGCCGATCTGGCTGCCGCCAAGACCACCGATCAAGGCGCCGACGATAGCGCCGCCGAAAGTCGGTGAAATGCTGACATCGGATTGTTGGCTGCGGCGATGGCTATAATGATCGTGAGCCGGACGCGACACATAGACCGTTCTCCGCACCTCGCGGCGGCGCTCATAACGCCGCTCGTGACGGCGCGCCTTGTACTTGTATTTGTGGTGGCCGTGACCGCGATCGTAGCCGTAAGCCGGCGCCCAGCGCGGCGGATCGGCGACCGCGGCCGGCGCCGCAAAAGGCATGGTGACCAGCGCCGCCGCTAACGCAGTGGCAAGGACGCTCATTCGTTTGATTGATTTCGACATTTCAACTCTCCTATTCGAAGATAGATTGGGGTCGGGCGCGCCTAGTAGCGCCCATCAGCGACTTCGATTTGACCGAGGATGATCCGCACGATCTGTTCGGCCAGATCGGGGCTCTCGACACGATGGTTCCGGTTGGTGCGGTGTACCTGCGGGCCACGACGCTGGTGGCGCGGCGGGCTCAATCTCACCTGGATCGAGTCGATGTAGGCACGGCCGCGAACGGCAAGCTGCAACCGGTTAAGATCGCGGCTCAACGTACGGTCATCGTTCGGCGTCAACTGGATGCGGCGGGCCTCGCCGGCACGCGCCCGGTCGACCACCTGGCCGTTGGCGAGCAGCGCCAAGCGTCCGCGTGATTTATGCGGCCGTACTTTTACGGTGACCGACTGGATGCTGTATCCCCGATAATTGCGATCGAGGTTGAGCAAGCGGCGCAACGGAATGGTTTCATCGAAGTAACGGCGATGCAGGCCTACCTGGACGACTTCGACAGCCGGGCCGTGACGCCGCACGTCGGCGCGCCGATCCGCCCGTGAATGGGCCGTCTGTTGGTTAGACGGTGCTTTCCAGCCCCGGCCCTCGTCGGCCGACACGCTGCCGGCGCCTAAGACCAACGCTATTGCGGTGGTGGCTATTGCTAATTTACGCATCTTATTTCTCCCAGATCGAATTGATGAAGACTTCGATGGGAGGAATATGGAGGGTTGCCGTTTTCGATTGCATGCGGCGGTTGTTAGGAAATCTTAAGACGTTCGAACAAAGGCTAACGCAGTGATCGTTTCACCTTTAGGACGATCGGCATTACATTCGGGCACGATGCGTAAATTACTGACATTGTTAATCATAATTCTGACCAC
>JBLHHE010000138.1:0-6165 GCA_047616465.1 Alphaproteobacteria bacterium | reverse complement strand
GCACCGGCACGGTAAAAGCAAACTCGATCGCGGCAACACCGTCGGTGTTCCGGCGCAACCCCCAACGCAAGCGCGAGGGACGCATGATTTTTTTGTCTCGAGAGTGCTGAAGCGCGAACTTCATAGAATACCTTATAAATTTTATATTAGAATACAATAGTAATATAGGTTAATTCTGTTAATATTTATTTTCTACATAAAATACTATCTATTTTATTGTTCTCTTATATTTAAAATACTTAACTAATTTTAGCTACTCCGCTACACCAGATTGGCTAAAATTAGCCGTCAACTACCATCGCTTTCCGCCCTACCCCTAAGTATTCTAATCTTACCGCCGGTCGAACAGTCCCCGATGACCCGCTACCCTCTCCTACCGCCTGGCACGAAAGGCTTGCGATCCCGATGCCACCATCGACACAATACGACTACATCATCGTCGGCGCCGGTAGCGCCGGTTGCGTTTTGGCCAACCGGCTTAGCGCGTCGGGCCGCCATAGGGTGCTATTGCTCGAGGCCGGCGGCGCCGACCGCAGCCCGTGGATCCATATTCCACTGGGTTATGGCAAGCACTTCACCAACCCACGCGTGAACTGGCTCTATACCAACGAGCCCGACCCGGCGACCGGCAACCGCCGCATCGCCCAGCCGCGCGGCAAGGTGCTCGGCGGCTCCAGCTCGATCAACGGGCTGGTCTATATCCGTGGCCAGCGCGAGGATTACGACCATTGGCGCCAGCTCGGTAATGACGGCTGGAGCTTCGACGACGTGCTGCCCTATTTCCGCAAATCGGAAGACCAGCAGCGCGGCGCCGACGAGTATCACGGCGCCGGCGGGCCGCTGGCCGTGTCCGACCCGAAAACGCCGCATCCTTTGGCCGATGCCTTTATCGATTCCGCCGCGGCGCTTGGCTATCCACGCACCAACGATTTCAACGGGCCGAGCCCTGAAGGCTTCGGTTATCTGCAATTGACCTCGCGCAACGGCTTGCGCTCGAGCACCGCGGTGGCATTCCTGCGGCCAGCGCGCAAGCGCCCCAATCTGCACGTCGTCACCTCGGCCCACGCGACGCGCATCCTGTTCGATGGCGCGCGCGCCAGCGGAATCGAATATGTCCGAAACGGTAAGACGATCACCGCCCAGGCGAGCGGCGAGGTGATCCTCTCCGGCGGCTCCATCAACTCGCCGCAACTGCTGCAACTATCCGGCATCGGGCCGGCACAGCATCTGCGTGATCTCGGCATCGATGTCGTCGCCGACATGCCCGGCGTTGGCGACAATTTGCAAGATCACTACAACATTCGCCTAGTCTATCGCTGCCGCATACCAGCTACGCTGAACGACGCGCTCAACAATCCGTTGCGCGGCGCGCTCGAACTGGCGCGCTACGCGTTCCGGCGCGACGGGTTCCTGGCGATGGGGGCGTCGGTCGCCGCCGGCTTTTTCAAGACCGACCCGGCGGCCGCCACGCCGGATATTCAAGCTAGCATCACCCTGTTCAGCGCCGACAAGATCGGCGAGAAGCTGCATCCCTTTTCCGGATTTTCCTCGATCGTGCGCCTGCTTCGCCCGCAAAGCCGTGGCACCATCCTGATAAAATCCGCCGATCCATTTGAGCCGCCAGCGATCCAGCCGAATTTCCTGCATCGCCCACACGATGGCGAGGTTTTGGTCAAGGGCTGTCAGATACTTCGCCAGATCGTCAGCGCGCCGCCGCTGGCCGACCTCATCGAGGGTGAATACGCGCCCGGCCCGGATGTCGCCAGCGATGCCGATATGCTGGAATTTCTGCGCAACAGTGGTGCGACCAGTTTCCACCCGGTCGGCACCTGCCGCATGGGCCCCGACGACCAGTCGGTGGTCGACCCGCGCCTAAAGGTGCGCGGCATCGAAGGCCTGCGCGTCGTCGACGCTTCGATCATGCCAACCATCGTATCCGGCAACACCAACGCGCCGACCATAATGATCGCCGAAAAAGCCGCCAACATGATTTTGGCAGACGCCGCGGTGCGCTAGACTGGGGTCACGTTGGGGGGAGGAGTTTCCATTGCCTTTCAGACAGATAAACGTCGCGGTGATCGGCGCCGGGTGGGTTGGCGGTATTCGGGCCAATGCGTGCGCGCGTAGTCCGTTGGTGGACGAGCTTCATATCGCCGAGACCAACCCGGTGCGTGCCGCCGAGATCGCCGCCGAGACCGAGGCGACGCGGGTCACCGACGATTGGCGCGAGTTCCTGGACAATGACAGCATCGACGCCATCATCATCGCTTCGACGCCTGAATCGCAGCGCTTTCCCATCACCCGCGCGGTGCTGGAGGCCGGCAAGCATGTGATGATCGAAAAGCCCATCGCGCCCACACCGCAAGAAGCCGACGAGGCGATTGCGCTCGCCGAAGCTGGAAACCTCAAATTCACCGTCGGGTACACGCGCCGCTTCGATCCCAAATACGCCTTTATCAACAAGGCTATCAAAGAAGGCCGCATCGGCGAACCGGTGACCTGCCTGGTCAGCCGCAACATCACCCGCGAGATCGGCGCCAAGATTAAAGGCCGCAGCAAGATGTCGCCGGCGGCCATGGGCGGCACCCACTCGATCGACTTTCTGCTGTGGTGCCTGCAACCGCGCCTGCCGGTGCGGGTCTATTCCCAGCAATCGGGCAAATTATTCAGCCAAGTCAGCGATACGCCGGACCATCAATGGATCATGGTGACAATGGATGACGGCACCACCATCACCGCCGGCTCGGGCTGGGTTCTGCCGTTGGGCTATCCGCAATATTCGCAAAGCTGGATAGAGGTCATCGGCACCGACGGCGCGCTGACCGTCGACGACACCCATCGCGAGATACAGGTGAACACCACTAAGCACGGCATCCGCTACCCCCTCTCGTCGATGCCCGGCGAGCAGGTCGACCATGTATTCGCCGGCGCCATGGCCAACGAAACCGTGCATTTCCTCGAAGCTGTCGCCTATGACCGCCCGGTGCTGGTCGCCGCCCGCGAGGCCCGGCTGGTGATGGACGTGACCCTAGCCGCCGACATGTCCGCCGAGCGTGGCGAAGCGGTGGACCTGCCGCTACCCGACTTTGTGCACTAGCATAGCGTAGGTTTTGGGGGAGCATTTATGTCCAGTGGTAATGAGAACGTAGACACGCAGACTAAGTCGGCGGACAACCCGCCAGCACCCAAGGCGCCGCCCGCCGGATTGGCGCTGCGCTATCCGACCATCCTAGATCTGCGTAAACGCGCGCGCCGCCGGGTGCCGCGGTTTGCCTTCGACTATGTGGATGGCGCGGCCGGAGCGGGCGAGACCGGTATGCGGCGCAACGCCGCCGCGCTCGACGCGGTGGAACTGGTGCCGCGCTACGGACTGGAAAATTTCAAGGCCGATATGGAGGTCGAGCTGTTCGGCCGCCGCTTCGCCGCCCCCATCGCCATCGCCCCCATGGGCCTGCCGGGGATGGTCTGGCCGGGCGGTGAGGAAGCCTTTGCGCGGGCAGCCCAAGCCGCCCGCATCCCCTTCACCCTCGGCAGTTCATCGGGCGCCACCATCGAGCGGATCGCCGAACTGGCGCCGGACTGCACCTGGTTTCAGCTCTATCGCATGCCCCACAATCAGCTCGCCATCAATTTCGATCTGGTGCGCCGGGCCGAAGCCGCGGGCGTGCATGCGCTGGTCCTGACCCTCGACGTGCCGGCGCGCACCAAGCGTCCGCGTGAATTGCGCAACCGGCTGATCATTCCCTACCGCCCCGGTTTGCACACCGTCATCGATGTGCTGCCCCACCCGGCCTGGCTGCTGGCCTTGCGCAAGCACGGCCAGAATGCCTTCGCCAACTACGCGGCCTATGCCGGCGAGAATCTGCCAAACCGCGAGGTGGTGAAGTTTGTGCGCCAACAATCGGGGGGCACCTTCACCTGGGACGAGGTCGCCCAGTTCCGCGAACGCTGGCCAGGACCGCTGGTGGTCAAGGGCATATTGCATCCGCAAGACGCCGAACGAGCGGTCGAGTTAGGCGTCGACGGCATTGTCGTCTCCAACCATGGCGGCCGCCAATTGGAAAGCGCGCCTGCTTCCATCGACGTGTTGCCAGCGGTCGCCGCCGCCGTCGGCGACCGCGCAACCGTGCTGTTCGACAGCGGCATCCGTAGCGGCGAGGACGTAGTGCGCGCCCTGGCGCTGGGGGCGAAATCGACCCTGTCGGGCCGCGCCTTCATGTACGGCCTCGCCGCCTTAGGCCCCCAGGGGCCCGGCCACGTAGCCAACTTCTTCTTCGACGAAATCGCCGAGGCCATGCGCCAGGTCGGCGCTCATAATTGCGGCGAACCGCGCGATCTGGTGGTCCGCCACCCCGGCGCTTTGGCGTTTTAAAGATTAGTTGGAAAATCGCCAAAAAGAGACTAAATCACACCGGCTGGCGCGAGTCGCAGGCTGTTGTATAACCAGCGAATAAAACTAACCGCTGCGGCGATATTAAGAGCCCCCAACGGCAGCCGTTTCGGGTGCCGGTGGCGCGCCAGTAAGGTCGCTTGCACATTCGAAACTGGATCAATCCTTGACAACTTCGTCTTCCGATATCGATCGCCAGTTAGGCAACGACGCGCAGATATTGTGGCGCATCATCCGGCTGTGCCTGCGCTACCGAGGCCGTGTCGCCATCGCCGTCGGCGCAACCCTGATCGCCGCGCTATTCCAACTCACCGTGCCACCCCTCCTGGGCAGCGCCGTTGACGGCGCGCTGGGCCTGCTCGACACCGGGAATACCACGGCGGCGGCCCGCACCGCACTGTTCCAGACCGCCGCGCTGCTGCTCGGTGTCTCGATTCTGCGCGGCTTGTTCACCCTCATCCACAATTACACCGGCGAAGCCGTCGGCCATATGATGGCCTACGACCTCCGGCTCGCCTTCTACGATAAGCTGCAGAGTTTAAGCTTTTCGTTCCACGACCGGGTTCATACCGGAGAGCTGATCACCCGCGGCATGCTCGACCTGGAAGGCGTGCGGATGTTCGTCAGCACCGGCCTGGTGCGCCTGGTCCTGTTGACCGTTCTGATCGGCGCCGGCGCTTATCTGCTCTTATCGGCCGATCTCCTTCTCGGCGCCATGAGCCTTAGTTTCGTGCCGTTCGTCGCCTGGCAATCGGCCGTGGCGCGGCTCAAACTGCGCTCGCTATGGCTGGCCTTGCAGGAGCGCATGGGGATCATCGGCCGGATCATGGACGAGAACCTCACCGGTATCCGGGTGGTGCGGGCCTTCGGCGCCGAAAACTACGAGCTCGCCAAATATGGCGAAGCCGCAGACGTAGCGATGGCGCTTGCCGATCGGCGGATCAAGACCCGTGTGGCGTCGACCACAATCATGACGTTCGCCTATTTCATCGCCATGGGTCTTGTTCTGTGGATCGGCGGTTTGCGTGTGCTCGAAGGCCGTTTAACCGTGGGCGATTTGACCGAATTTCTCACCTTCATGACGATCCTTCAATCGCCGGTCCGCCAACTGGGCCTGCTGGTGAATTCGTTCGCCCGGGCCTCGACCACCGGGCGCCGGCTGTTTGCGGTCCTCGATCTGGAGCCGACGATCGCCGACCGGCCCGGCGCAAAGCCGCTGGAAATCAAGGACTCCCTGGTCAGTTACGAAAATGTCTCGTTCGGCTATGACGGCGATGACGGCCCCCCGGCACTGCATGGGGTCTCGTTCGAGGTCCGCCGTGGCCGGTCGCTGGGTATCGTTGGGCCGCCGGGCAGCGGAAAATCGACGATCGCCCATCTGCTAACCCGCTTCTACGACGTCTCCAGCGGCCGCATTACCCTGGATGGTCAGGATGTGCGCGATGTCACCTTGGAATCGCTCCGCCGTCAGGTGTTGACGGTGCCCCAGGACCCGTTCCTGTTTACGACATCGCTGGAGAACAACATCGCCTATGGCGATCCGTGGGCCGAGGACGAGTCCATCGCTAATGCGGCCTCTTTGGCGCAGATCGATACGTTCATCGGCAGCCTGCCGGAAGGCTACAGCACCCTGGTCGGCGAGCGCGGCGTATCCCTGTCGGGGGGTCAGAAGCAGCGCATCGCCATCGCCCGCACCGCCATGCTCGAGCCCGCAGTGCTGATCCTCGACGATTCGACGGCGGCGATCGACGCTGGCACCGAGCAGCAGATCCGCG
>JBLHHE010000137.1:0-6183 GCA_047616465.1 Alphaproteobacteria bacterium | reverse complement strand
GTCATCGAATTCGGCGTTAACTTGAGCTTTGACAACCAAGTTGCCGAAATGACCATACCGTTCGCGGCGCTGACGTCATTCGTCGATCCTTCGGTCAAGTTCGGCCTGCAGTTTAATGCCGAAGACCTCACAGACACTTCGGGAGAGACCGCCAGCACTCAGAAACAGGGGGGCAGCGTTCCGGCAGTCCATGAAACCGGCGACTTGGTCCCCGTCCCCGAGACTGCGACGGCTGACAACGATAGCGACGAAGCGGCCGACAAACCGACCGCAGACGTGGTCAACCTCGAGACGTTTCGTAAGAAATAACGCCGCTGATCTCTGAAGGCCGATGGCTCAGGAAAACGAATTCGTCGCCCATGTTCGCGATATTCTGGGGCCGTTCGGCGAGGGCAGCGGAACATTGCGCGTTCGCAGCATGTTCGGTGGTTTTGGCGTATTTCTCGGCGATACAATGTTTGCGCTGATCGCCGACGATGTTCTGTATTTCAAGGTCGACGAACAAACGCTTGCCGATTTCCAAGACGCCGGCTCTCAACCCTTTACCTATTCGCGCGGGGGCAAGCCCCGGCAAATGTCGTATTACACAGCGCCAGACGGCGCGCTGGAACATATCGAGGCCCTACACCCTTGGGCGGACCGCGCGGTGGGAGCAGCCAAACGCAACCGCAAACGCTGATCGAACCAGGCTGGAGTCAGATTATTAGCGTATACCGTTCCATTCAGGCTTTACCTGCGGGCCATGGCAACCATAATGCGCGCCAGACTTAGGAGAGACCGATTATGACGCGCGATATTCGCATCGAATCCGACACGATGGGCGAGGTTGAAGTTCCTGCCGACAAATATTGGGGCGCCCAAACCCAGCGTAGCGTCGAAAACTTCCCGATAGGCAACGAGCGCATGCCGCTGTCTCTCATTTACGCGTTCGGCATTCAAAAGCAGGCTGCCGCGCGGGCCAATCTCGCCCTCGGCCAACTCGAGAAAGAGGTCGCTGACGCCATCGACCAGGCCGCGCAGGAGATTATCGACGGTAAGTTCGACGATCATTTTCCGCTGGTCGTCTGGCAAACCGGTTCCGGCACCCAAACAAACATGAACGCCAACGAAGTCATCGCCAATCGCGCCAACGAGATTCTGGGCGGCAAACGCGGCGACAAATCGCCGGTCCATCCCAACGACCATGTCAACCGCAGCCAATCGTCGAACGACAGCTTTCCCGCCGCAATGCACATCGCCGCGGCGCTCGAAATCGAAGATCGCCTGCTGCCCTCGTTAGCCCATCTACAAGACGCCTTGGCCAAGAAAACGGCAGAGTTCGACGAAATCATAAAGATCGGACGCACCCATACCCAAGACGCGACACCGCTGACATTGGGACAGGAGTTCTCAGGCTATACGGCTCAAATTCAGGGTGTCATCGCTGGGGCGCGCCGGACCTTGCCAGATCTCTACCAGTTGGCCCAGGGCGGCACCGCCGTTGGCACCGGTCTGAACGCCGCGGTCGGATTTGCCGAACGGTTCGCCGAAGAGGTCGCCAGCATCACCGGCAAAGCGTTCGTGACCATGCCCAACAAGTTCGCCGGTCTGGCCGCCCATGACGCCCTGGTCGCGGCTTCGGGCGCGCTCAATGTCGGCGCAGCGGCAACGATGAAGATCGCTAACGACATCCGCTTGCTCGGCTCCGGCCCGCGTAGCGGCATCGGCGAGTTGTCCTTGCCAGCGAACGAGCCGGGATCGTCGATCATGCCGGGCAAGGTGAACCCCACCCAATCGGAAGCGATCACCATGGTTGCCGCGCAAATTATGGGAAATCATGTTGCGATTACCGTGGCCGGCAGTAATGGTCATTTTGAATTGAACGTGTTCAAGCCGGTGATGATCTACAACGTGCTCCAGTCGGCCCGTCTTCTCGGTGACGCCGCGCGTAGCTTTGCCGACCGATGCGTTTTGGGAATCGAGGCCAATAGGGAACGCATCAACGATCTGATGGAACAATCGCTGATGCTGGTGACCGCTCTGAATCCTCATATCGGGTACGATAATGCGGCAAAAGTTGCAAAAAAAGCGTTCGCAGACGGTACTACCCTAAAAAAAGCGGCGATTGCGTTAAGTTTACTCACCGCCGAACAATATGATGAATGGGTTCGGCCGGAAAACATGATCGCACCGAGATGAAATCAGAAATTATAGGTACCCTCGCCGAACAAGCTGTCAGCAAGAAACGGTCCGTCGTCGTATCCGGCCACCGTACCAGCGTATCCCTAGAACCGGTTTTCTGGAACCAGCTGCGCTCCATCGCAGCGCAGCGAAATATTTCCGTGAACGAGCTGGTTACCGAAATTGACCAACAGCGCGCTGGCTCTCTCTCCAGTGCGATCCGGGTGTTCATACTCCAAAGCGTCCAGAAATAGTCCCGCGCGGTTAGCGCTTCTTGATCAAATCGTTCAGCAAACTGCGGAACTGTTCGGCTGGTTGCGGCGCCGGGGCCGGTTGGCTGCCTGAGCTATCTTGGGGTGCGGGCTGTTGATCGATACCCGGTACCAGCTTGCGCAAAATCGACCCCGCCGACTTGCCGAGGACGTACTGTTGCACCTCGTTTGAATTGACCAGCCTTACATTCGGCGCATCGAGCCGGCCTTTCTCTTCGACGATGATGCCGGGAAACTTTGGATGCTCGGGAAACAGCGTCTTAGCCTGAATATCGACCAGCCATCGCGGCAGATCCACATTGCCCGCAAAGTCGATCGTCGCGCAGTCAGCCGTAATCCGCTGGCGCGGCAGCGTGGCAACGCCTTTGGCGATATCGAACTGGCCAGCATAATTGGCAATGCGCGTAGCGCCGCCCTGCGCCGATATCACCAGTCCGAGAAAACCTTCCAGACCGTTTAGGTTGCCCAGTTGGTTGCTGATCCGGCAGACATCGACACCCTCGGCGACGGCATCGGTGAAGGTGACGCTGCCGTTACCCGTTAACGCGCTAATCAGTTCGCGCTCGCTGCGGCCTTGCGACGCCACATCGATTTTGGCGTCGAGGGTGCCCGAGGCAAGCTTTACACTCGACACCGGAAACAGCAGGTCGAGAACGCTCATCACGCCGCGCCCTTCTTGCCCCGCCGCCCCCGTGAACTGCGCGGCGTCGGCGCCATCGATGCTCAGCACATAACTTAAGGACGGTACCTTCTTGTCGGCTAATTGGCCGGTCATGTTGAACGCCCCGCCATAGGCGCGACCGGACAGCTCGCCAAGATCGAGAACGCCGTCGGCAAGAGTCAACGCGATCTTCGGGTTGTCTACTTTCAAATCAGTGTAGGTAATCGCCGGGGCGGTTAAGGTGATTTCGCCATCGACATTGCGCAGCGCCGAAATGTCGAGCCGTTCGTTCGACCAACGCTCGCCAGCCGCCCGAGCCGCGGCAGGTTTCCCACCGCTGCGTGACGATGCGCCTGACGGACCAGCCGTGGGCGCGGCCTTCTTTTGCACGGGCAAAAACCAATCGACGATGATTTCACTAGTCTTCAGATCGCCGGTAACCCGGGGGCGTACGCCATCGAGCGCCACATTCGCGCTGCTCTCAAACGACACCGGTCCGGCGTTACCGCGCAGATTGTCAATGCGCAGCGTGGTCGGGTCGAACGCCATATCGGTCGAGAATTTCAGTGGTCCCGGCTCCGCCAACGCCGGCCGATAATCGGGCGAGAATACGCGAATGGCTTTGGCGAGGTTGGGATGGTTTCCCGACACTGCGACCCCGCCGGACATCCGGTCTGTGCCCGCATCGGATATTTTTCCCTGAACGCTGAATGAACCGGCGCCGAGACTGATACCGGCGCTGAAAGCGCTCTTTGGCAAGCTGCCGGTGACCGCCGCCGCAACCCGCAAAGCTTCGGGTGCGCGCCCTGCTTTAACAGCCTTGCCGTTGCCGCTGACGCGCGACAAAAGCGCCGTGGCATCGCCATGACTTAGATCCAGGCTAAGATCGAACTCCAAATCTCCGGTCAGCTCAGACACCTTGCCCTTCGTCGCAAGCTTGGCCTCCAACGCCGATAACGTTAGGTCCACATTCAGAATATCGAGGTTACCCCTGACCGATCCTTGCAATCGGCCAGGGCCGACGGCGAATGACGGCGCCGTTCCCAGCATCTCCAACAATCGGTCGGATTCTTTGGCGTCGATATCGAGTTTGAGATCGACCGAAGGCGCGGGACTTGCCAGTCCTTCGATCCGTCCCGACGCTTTGGCCCGTGCGCCCGCGAGGCTTTTCACCGAAGCGTCGCGCAGATCGAAAGCGCCCGCCGCAAGGGTACCATCAATGTTAACACCCTGGATGCTCTTGCCGCGGTAGGTCAGGGTTCCGGCCTTGAGCTGCAATACGGTGTCGAATCTATCGAGAAACGCCAGTCCGGCCACGCCGGATGGCGGAGCGCCGGTATCGCCAGCCGGCTTACTGGCAGACGGTTGCGTAACCGCCGTGTTGCTGGGCTGAGGGGATTTCCCCGCCACCGGAAGATAGGCATCGATGTTGAGCTTATCGAGCGACAGGCCGATCCCCAGGCCGAGCCGCTTACGCAAGGCCACGGCGATGCCGCCGCGTATTCGCGTGCCATCGATTCCGAGATCGATATCGGTGACATTCAGCTGATCGGGCATACCGTCCACTTTGGCGGTCAGCGCCAACTTGCGCAGACGATCCAAAGGCACTGCCGATACGTCGATGCCGAGCCACGCCAACAATCCGCGCAGATCGTCGGCGTTGGCTTCGCCCTGGCCCCCGAACGCGGGCACGCCGTCGCGCTCTGCCACGAACCCGAACAGGGAAACATCGGCGCTGCCGGGCAGCCGGGCGGTCAGTTGCGAGATCGTCAGCTCGCCAGCGGTCAGTTGCGCATTCAGCGCGGCTTGGCGAATCACCCCGCCGCGGTAGCGTAGCGCTTCTATCTTGGTCTCGATCGTCGCGTTGAGGGATTTCGGCAGCGCAAATCCAGCATTGGATGGGGCCCCGGCTTTGGAGGCCGGGTCGCCGCCGGGCTGTCCCGTTGCCCGGTCGCCCTCGCGCGCCTTACCCGAACCCGCATTGTTGCCGCTCGCCGATTTGAATTCGGATAGCAATCGGTCCAGATCGAGTTGCCCGACATTTAGAATCAGATCGACCGCCGGAACCTCACCCAACGCGACGTTGGCAGCGCCGTTGGCATTAATATCGCCCCATCCGATAGACAAATTATTCAACGCAACAATGGTGCTGTTAGCCGATAAATCGCCCTTGATCGCCAGGGGGGAGGCTGCCAAAGCGACCAAGGAAGCCTGGCCGGAAACCGCTGTTATCACATCCGCAACGTTCGCCGCCTTGCCTTCGATCTCGCCGGCGATGCGCAGTTCGTTGGGGAAACCCGAAAGCAGCCCCGAGAACGTAGCTTCCCCATCTTTAATGCCGGCCGACGCGTTAACCGGGATCGCCCGATCGGTTTGCAACTCGCCGATCGCAACGCGCAAGCGCGCCGGCATGCCGCGCAATACGACATCGCCTTCGGCGCGAAACGGACCGAGCAGCGAGGCCGCACTGAACGAGGCGTTGATGCCTTCTACCCGTTCGGTGATATCGGGGGCGCGGTAGATGATCGTGCCGTCGCGCACCACCAAATCGTTGAGCTGTACCGACCGGCCAAAACCGCCCGACCCGGTATCGGATGGGTTTCCGCTATCGGCGGATGGTGCCTCCGCCGCGGGTTGGGAGGGCGCAAACGTCCAGTTGTTACTGCCATCGGCCTGCTGCTCCAATTCGAACACCGGTTCGACGAGCACCACCCGTTCGATCTCGATAGTGCCACCGAACAGGGGACGCAGGGCAACGGCAACCTGGGCCGACTTAAGCCGCACCATATCGGCGGCCTGGGCTCCCTCGATATTCGACATCCGTACGCCGGAAACAGACACGCCCGGCGTCGGCAGCAACGTGAATGAAAGGTCGCCGTCGATGATCAAATCACGGCCGGTCGCCGCGCGGACCTGCTCGGCAATATCCGCTTTCAGGGAGTCGGCGGGGATAAACCGCGGCACGACGAACGCCGCCGCAACCAGCACAACCAGTAAGACGACGATACCAATGAGGAGTTTGCGCACTTACGACCTTCTTCTTGTACGTTCTGAGCCAGGCAAATAGCGTGCAAACCAGCGGGCCGCAGC
>JBLHHE010000136.1:0-6209 GCA_047616465.1 Alphaproteobacteria bacterium | reverse complement strand
CGCACCGTGTGGTCGAAGACGACGACCCGCGCGGCCCCGGTGGCCGCTTTGACCAACGCTTCGATTTCCGGGTTGTAGACCCGCTCAACCTCGTCGGTGTCGAAGAAATCGGCGACCTTGGTATCGTGCGGCAGCAACTCGAAGCCTTCCCGGTCGAGGGATAGGCTATCGCGCACCGGCCGGCCGTCACGAAGGTTAAGGGCGTGCTGGCGGTATTCGCCGCCGCGCTCCAGGCCGTTCTCGGTGACATGGTTAACCGGTGGCTCGCCATTATCGACGAAAAAGGTGAGGTCCGCGGTGACAGACTGAGCGCTGCTGGCGGTTTCCGCTTGATGGTCCATTGGGATCGTTCCTTGCCGATATGGAATATGTCAGGTGTCAGAATACTAAACTTATGACGTATTCGCCAAAGGTAAAGGGGTCAGCTCTTGTCGACGATGGCGATGACGGGCCCCCCGCCATGGGGCCCCTGGTGCATGGCGTCCACCGAGACGAACACCGCCGGATCGCCGATCGCCGCAGCGGCGACACCGCCGACCGCGCCCTTTGAATGACGGTGGTGGTGGACGTCGGAATCGTCGAGCATGATTTGCCGCCGCCCGCGCAGTTGCCCGCGATGGTCGGCCTCGCACTTGATGAAGACGTTGACCAGACGGCCGCCGAGATCTTCTGAACGCGCGCGCTCGGGAAGATCCAAACCGGCATTGCGAATAGCGTCGTAGATGCCGTCGATGTCGAGGGCGTCTTTCATCACGCTATGACCGATCGCAAACTGTCCGCCGGCGCCGGCCCGGTTGCCGAGCAGAACGATCTGCGCCTGGGTAAGCTCGACGCCCGATGAACACGATGAGACGGCGGAATACAGATCCAAATCCTTACAGATCTGTTCGGCTGCCGGCATGGTGATCTCGCCCAGCGCTACGCCGATGCCCAAGGCGGTGGTGCCGTTGGATACACCCATCGAATCATGGACTTCGCAGGCCACGGTTTGGCCTCGGCTGGCCGCGTCGGCGACGCTATCAATGGTCAGCAACGGGGTCTTGGTCTGCACATAATGGACGTCTGCGGAATCGTCGATGCCGGCGTCGGACATGGCGGCGCGAACCGCGTCGGCGACTTTTTCGACCATCGCCACGCGGCCGATATCCTCGGGCAGCAATTCGGCGCTGATCGCGGTGCCGATCACCAGCCGGGACTCGTCGGCCGGACCGGTCGCATCGGTTTGCGCGAAAATTGTCGCGTGGGGGGTGATCACGCCATCGCAGCCGCCGGACCAAACCATGGGGATCTGCGCCAGCGATTCTGTATCGCGGCTGCCGCGCTCTGCCAGCACGGCCCGGAACGCCTGATCGGCGAGAATGCGAGTGAAGTCGTTGACCCCGCCGTTACCCTCGGTCTTACCGATCACGGCGACCACCTCGTCGGCGGAAAATTGACCGGAGTCGAGGCATGCCGCCAAACCGGAGGCATCGCTGACGTTCTTAAGTTCGACCTTGGCGACCTCGATGGCCATTTTTTTTCTCCCTGGAAACCCTATCTTTGGCGGACCTTAACAATTATCTCGGTCATATGTCTTGTCCGGCCTCGCCGACTGGCTTATTGAGGCTCGCATGCTTTTCGATGTTCACGATGGGAAGGTGCTCCTATCGAATGGATCAAATGCAGCAAGAGTCACAATCCGAGAGAAATGTAACACTGGCGAACGATCTGCCGGGGGCGCTAGCGCGTTATCGCCATCCCAACCATTTGCGCAGTGTGATTGAGCTCGCCATTACTGGTATCCCTTTCGTGGCGCTCTGGGTGGCGGCTTGGTGGGCGCTGTCGATTAGCTTCTGGCTGACCCTTGCGATCAGTGTGCCGGCTGGGGCGTTCCTCATGCGGCTTTTTCTGATCAAGCACGATTGCGGGCATGGCGCCTTTTTTCGCCGCAGGGTCTTCAATGATTGGATTGGGCGCGTGTTGGGGGTGCTGACCGTGACACCCTATGATGTGTGGCGCCGCAGTCATGCGATCCACCATGCGACCTCGGGCAATCTGGATAAGCGCGGGGTCGGCGACGTCGGCACCTTGACCGTCAGAGAATATCGGGCGTTATCGCGCTTGCGCCGTATCGCCTATCACATCTATCGCAACCCCCTCGTCATGTTCGGGCTGGGACCGGCCTACATGTTCTTGCTCCGTCACCGCCTGCCGCGCGGGTTTAGCCGCGGCGATAGGCGGTTCTGGATCAGCGCCATGGGAACGAATGTCTCGATCGCTGTTGTGGTCGCCGCCATGATCTACATTCTGGGGGTGGGGCCCTTCCTGCTCGTGCATCTGCCGATCACGCTTATTGCCGGGTTGATCGGCGTTTGGCTGTTCTATGTTCAGCATCAGTTCGAAGGTAGCGTTTGGGTTGAAGGCCAAGCCTGGAATTTCCACGACGCCGCGCTCAATAGCAGTTCTCACTACGATTTGCCCTGGGTGCTGAGTTGGATGACGGCCAATATTGGGGTGCATCATGTGCACCACCTCCACAGCCGCATTCCCTTTTATCGCCTGCCGCAGGTTTTGCGCGACCATCCCGAGCTCATCCATGTCAAGCGCCTGACGCTGTGGAAGAGCCTCGCCTGCGTGAAGTTTCGTCTTTGGGATGAGGGCCAGCGGAAACTGGTCTCGTTCTCCGAGGCCCGCGCCCTGCCGGCGGAGTGAGCGGCAAAAACAAATCGTCCGAAGCGGATGCGCTGATCTGTGATTTCACGGGCGGCGCGGTGCGACATCGTTTTCGCTTTGGCGGCGGACGTGGTCAGGCCTTGCCTAAGGCCGTTGGCATGAAGGGGGGCAATACGCCTCTGGTGGTGGACGCTACGGCCGGTCTGGGGCGGGACGCTTTCTTGCTGGCTTCGTTGGGTGCGCAAGTTACGCTGATCGAACGATCACCCGAGATGCACCGGCTTTTACGAGAGGGGCTGGCGCGTGCAAAAGAGGCCGGGGGCGATGTGGCTGACGTGGTCAGCCGCATGGTTTTGCTACAAGGCGATGCCAAGGATCTGCTGCCGACCCTGTCGCCGGAAGTGGTGCTGGTCGACCCGATGCATCCGCCGCGAAAAAATTCCGCCTTGGTGAAAAAGGAAATGATCCTGATCCGCGAGATCGTCGGCACGGACGAGGATGCCATCGAGCTGATGAAAGTCGCCCTGGCCACAGCGAGCAAGCGCGTGGTGTTAAAATGGCCCCAGGGGGCCGATCCGATAGAAGGGCTGCGCCTAGCTTCCCATCGGATCGCCGGTAAATCCATACGTTATGACGTGTTTATGGTGGGCTGATGGGTAGAGCCTAATAAGATCACTCTGCCGCCAAATGCCGGAACGTATTAACCGCAGACCTGTAATCGTTGAGGCCCAACTGCTCGCGTAGATCCTCGGTTCCCTTCAACACCATGGGGTCGATAGGGATACCAAGACCGTTAGCGATACGATCGTTCTTGGTGAAATTCGCGGCGACCGCCGCTGCAGCCGACACCGCCGCCGGGCTTAATCCCTCCGCAAGCGCGGTGCGTGCGTTATCTAGCGCGGCAAGATCTGCGCCGATCACCGCATCCGCGAAGGCCAACAATAAGTCACCGCCGGGGACGCCGATATCCAACGCAGGATTGACCAGGGCTTCGGGATTTACGTTCAGCTCATGTGTGCGTCCACTCTCACGGAGGAACCAGGCATGACTGGTGGTTCAGAAAAAACACTCATTGATCGCAGACACGCGCCCGGCGACGACCTCGACTTGGGGGCGGGTCAGGCCTTCGTGATGTTGATAGTCAAATTCAAAAATGCGGCTCAATTGGGTGTACTGAAGCCCTTCGAGCTCGATGTGGGCGCGCAATTCATCGGGCACTAGGCTAAGGGCGCGCAGAATATAGGGTTTGGGCTTGCCGCCATAGAGCGCTGCGCCAAGGTCTCCGCCTTCCGGGCCATTCGGTATCGTTGGGGCCCAGGCCAATTCGGGCACGGCTTCGGCGGGCCGCTCGCGCGAGGGCTCACCCGGCTGCGCCGCCGGCAAGGGCCGCAGGGCAACGCCGATGCCGCGCGCGAAGACATCCATATCTGTGATGCGCGATACCACGCCGACGATTTCGACATATTCGGCGTCGCTGAGACCGTCTGCGAGCGCTTGGTCGTAAAAGGCTTGATCCACATCCTTCGGCGATACGGCCAGCCGTTCTACGCTCCGGCGCACAAATTCGGGCAGAACAAGGTCGGGGGAAGCGCCGCCATCGGCTGGTTCTTCGAGAACCCCGGCCTCATAGCCGGCTTTTCGCGCCGCGGCGGCGATCGCCAAGCGCTGGGCGCCGGTTCCCCAAGTCCCCGGCGCGCCCAATTTCTCCAATTGAGACCCGTGGACCGCATCCAGGTCGGCTCGGACCGGATAGGCCGAATCTGCGTAGTGACTCATCTGTTCCTCTTGATCCCTAAGGATTATTTTTTGTACTCGATCTCTAACACGACGATATCGACGTCACCAATATTGATGGCGTTGTGCTCGACCGGGGCCGAAACAGCCCGCGCGACGCCAGGGCTATAGTCAACCTGGCGTGTCGATCCGTCGGCATGTTCGAGGAAAAGACGTCCCGTAGATTGCTGAATGGTGACGTAATCAAAGTCATGGAGATGCCAGCCGGTTTGCTCACCGGGCTGGATGACCCAATGGGTGATCCGTGTTTTCTCGTCTTCGTGCAACAGCGAAAATGTACCGATCTTGCGTTCGGCGGCTTCCGATGCGGTTTTATCTAATAATTTTGTCGACATGGGTGCCTCCCTATAGCGTGGTGACGCATCTTACTCACAACAGGGGGGAACGTCATCCGTTCCAGCGCAAAAGGATTGCTGAGATGCTCGAATGAAAGTGGTAGGATCGAATAGGCCAACACTCGGATTTCCCTGAGGCGTAGAGAGGCATCGCCAGTAGCCGATGGAAAATAAAATTTTCAGGATTGAGGACATATACGTGCCCGCGAAGCGGCGGCAGACGCTCAACCAGGAAACCGTGGCCGCGATCGCCGAGAGCCTGCTCGAAGAGGGGCAGCGAACGCCGATCATGGTGCGGCTCGGCCGCGAACGCTTGGTGCTGGTGGAAGGTCTGCATCGGCTAGAGGCGTGCCGATCGCTCGGTGAAGAGACGATTGTCGGCATTATCGTTCAGGCGCGGCGCAAGTAACCGATATTGTGGCCGGCATGTCCGGTGTTGGGGGACCATGAAGAACGCTATTACAGCCGGTATAAATTTTTTGCGGCGGACCTTTTTCAAGGAGCGCGAAGCTGCGGGGAGTTTGGCCGGATCATCGATAATGTTCCTGCCAATATCGTCTACTTCGATACAGAACTGCGCTACGTGTTCGTCAACAAAGCGATCGAAGATATCTATGGTCTACCGCAGAAAGATATTATTGGCAAGCGCATGGGTGAGCTCCAGAGTGAAGCTGCATATGCTGTGAATCGGCCGCACTTCGAGGCGGCCCTCCGGGGCGAGAACGTGACCTTCGAGATGATGGTAACGTTGCTCGATGGGACTACGCGTAATTACCAGGCTAGCTGTCTGCCTGATTTCGATGAGCACGGCCTTGTGATCGGTTGCTATAACGTGTCGTCAACATCAGCGCGCGGGTGGTGGCGGAAAAAAATTGCAGCAGGAGACGGCACAGCGGGTGCGCCTGATCACGGACAACCTGCCAGCGTGGATTTCTTATACCGATGCAGAACAGCGCTACCAATTCGCCAACAAAACATGCGCCGACTGGTTAGGGCGGCCGTTCGAGGAGATCATCGGAAGAACGGTTTCTGAATTAACTGAGTTGAATTACGAAAGGTTACGGCCTCACATCGGCAAGGCGCTTGCTGGCGAACAAGTAAGCTTTGCCGAATGTTTTATGTATCCCAATGGCGTGGAGCGAACCGTCCAAGTGCAATATGTGCCGCATTTTGGAGAGGGCGGAAACGTCGAGGGATATTTTTCGCTCATCGAGGATATTTCTGAATTGCAGCAGGCCGAAGAGCGGCTGCGACAGTCGCAGAAGATGGAAGCGGTCGGCCAGTTAACAGGCGGCGTAGCGCATGATTTCAACAACCTGCTAGCGGTGATTATGACGAGTACCGAACTCTTGGGCGACAAGATCGGCGACAATCCACTGTTGGCCACAATCGGGAGCGCGGCAACGCGCGGCGGCGAGTTGACGGAGC